>CBFGOM010000079.1:0-27374 GCA_965650385.1 uncultured Oscillatoriaceae bacterium | reverse complement strand
GCAAATTTTTAGGACAGGCAAAAGGGTGAAATAAGTATCGACGAATTTATCGAGGTAGAGACGTGATAGATTGCGTCTCTACACTCAGGGTCTCAAACTTATAAAAAACTATGATAACAATTCGTTTTTTAGACTTCTCGAAAAATTATAAAAAGCCCCCCTTCCCAAGGGGGGTTGGGGGGATCAATCCGGATTTTTGTAAGTCTGATTTAACTCGCACCCTAAAGGGTCTAACTCTACAGACGAATCCTGCCTAGGCAGCGTCAGAGAGAAACTTGAATAATGTTACCTTAATTTTCTCTTACTGATTTTTTCAAATTTGCAACCCATTCATCCTTTATTCATTCAGGACCATGATAGTTACCAGAGAAAAAACATTAGCTCAAAAAGTCCGCCCTGATTTCCCGATTTTAAATCAAGAAATTCATGGTAAACCGCTAGTTTATTTAGATAACGCCGCCACTTCCCAAAAGCCGGTGCAGGTTTTGGATGCCTTGCGCCGTTATTATGATTTTGACAATGCCAACGTCCATCGAGGGGTTCATACCCTCAGTGGACGTGCTACCGATGCTTATGAAGGTGCCCGAGAAAAAATTGCCAAATTTGTCAATGCCGCATCGGAACAGGAAATCATCTACACGCGCAACGCCAGTGAGGGAATTAACCTCGTTGCGAATACCTGGGGAGTAAGCAATATTCGGGCGGGAGATGAAATTATCCTCACTGTTATGGAACATCACAGCAACTTAGTTCCTTGGCAAATTCTAGCCCAAAAAACGGGAGCAGTTCTCAAATTTGTCGAACTCACGGAAACCCAAGAGTTTGACATGGACCAATATAAAACGCTGCTTTCGGAAAAAACAAAATTAGTAGCAGTGGTGCATATTTCTAATACCTTGGGTTGTATTAATCCAGTCAAAGAAATTGCTACTCTTGCTCATGAAAAGGGCGCAAAAGTCTTAATTGATGCTTGTCAAAGTATGCCACATTTGCCGATTGATGTCCAGGAAATGGATTGTGATTGGTTAGTGGCATCGGGACATAAAATGTGTGCGCCAACGGGAATTGGGTTTTTGTATGGCAAACTAGCACTGTTGCGATCGATGCCGCCCTTTTTAGGGGGAGGTGAGATGATTGCCGATGTATTTTTGGATCATTCCACTTATGCGGATGTGCCTCATAAATTTGAAGCGGGAACGCCTGCGATCGGGGAAGCGGTAGCGTTGGGTGCAGCAGTAGACTATCTCAGCAGCATTGGCATGGATAAAATCTATGACTATGAGAAACAGTTAACCGCCTATTTGTTCGAGCAACTCAACCCCATTTCTGATGTCAAAATTTACGGACCTCAACCCCAAGCAGATGGTTCAGGACGAGCGGCATTAGCCTCATTTACCTGCGGCACAGTGCATCCCCATGACCTTTCTACCATTTTAGATCAGGCAGGGGTCGCGATTCGTGCTGGACATCATTGTACTCAACCTTTACATCGTGTCATAGGCGCACAATCCACCGCCCGAGCAAGTTTGTATTTCTACAATACCACACAAGAAATTGATGCCTTTATTGTAGCATTAAAAGAGGCGATCGACTTTTTTGGTGGCATATTTGGGTAAGTTAATTAAAAGGGTGAGCAATAGCCCACCCTTTTAATTGTGGGAGTAATCATGACGCAAGAATTAGCCGATTTAAGAACCCCTTACCAGAGTATATTTTTACTCTTATAAAGGCAGGGGGGAGAGAGGTCAGATCGGTTTTTGGGCAAAATTGAAATGCTCCCACCGCTATAGCCTGCCTAAGCGCTGTCCCGCAGGCTGTGCTAAACGCAGCGTCATAGAAAAACCCGACTTTTGACCACCGAATTTAGTATCAACAAGAAAAAGATCTGCCCTTCCCTGCGCCTCAATTATTCCTCACTGCTGCCTCAAGTGACGAATTGCTGCGCTACTGTTGCGTTGATAGGCAATTTCCAAACATCGGGCGACGATATCAGCTAGGTTCACCTCTGGGAAGTATTGACTTTGGGATTTGACCTCATACGCATCGCCTTGAATCTGGTAAATCAACAGTTGTTGTTGACGAAATAACCAGACCTCTGGGACTCGATAGGGGAGATAATCCTGTACATCTGAATAACTGGTCACATCAATTTCTAACACCAAATCGGGCGGGGGGTCATTGCGCCAATCAATCCGTTCTTTGCCCGAAACCGCTTGCCAATTGTCAATGTAAAAACAATAGTCCGGCTCGATGCCGCTTTCTTCTGGCAGTTGCATTGTAACTGGCGTAAAGGCATCATATTCCTGTTCCTGGCTATCCAGCAACGTGGTAATGATGGCAGCAATCAAATGAGCATCACGTCCGTGTTTTGGCAAGGGAGACATCAGCCATACTTCTCCAGAATGATATTTAATTCGGGGAATGGAACCGTCCCCACGGCGATCGCATAAAGCTTGATACTCCTGCCAGGTGCCTGGTAGCCGAACCACACTGCCTGCTGGCAATTTAATTTCTTTGGGAGAAATCACCGCATACATGGCTAGTTTCCTCAATCATTTTATAAAACGCGTTAATTAAGACAATATTTTAGTCAAATTTATCCAATCGGTTCTCCGTCGTCAAGGGTATAGAGGTCCGGTTCTTGGTTGAGAAAATTAAAGCTACTGCTTTGCAACGCTAGGTTCATCGCTTCGGGGGTAGAGGGATAAGCATTATCGAAAAACAGTTTTTCTTCTAAGGCGGTCCGGCCTTCTGGAGATAGGGAATGAATCAATTGAAATAGGGCGTTGACCAGTGGCGTATTCATAACAATCGTGGGTATAGAATTGAGGGGTAATTACAAGGTTTCGGTGACTTTTCTCTCTTTTATTTTAAGTCATTCACCCCCAAAAAACAACTGTTTTAAAATTGAGTGGCTTATGATGTGATAGGAAAAAGGACAAGGCCATGCCTTGTCCCGAGGGTGTGTTATTTATAGCGGGTAGTGAATCCGGTGAGTCCTTGGGGGGGTTGATAGGTGATGGTGACATCGGTGACTTGGGCGGAGGATGGTCCTTGATGACACCAAGCTATCATGCGATCGAGGGTTTCGGGATTGCCTTCAAAGATGGCTTCGACTCGACCATCGGTGAGGTTTCTCACCCAACCGGATACTCCTAGTTTCTGGGCTTGATGGACGGTACTAAATCGATACCCGACTCCCTGAACAATTCCCGAAATTAAGACGTGAGCGCACTTTGTTTCGGTCATGGTCTTTTAGTCCTCTTCAGGCAGGTCAAATAAGACTTGGGTCATATAATATTCGGCCCATTCGTTGCCAAAAGCGTTTTCTAAAACCCGGCGCGTTTTGTCATTTTTGCGCTGATGGTCGCAGTAGTTGCGTTGTCCGGCAAGGATTTCGCTGTGGAGTTCCGGGGTTGCTGGGGTGTTTCTCGCTTGTTGGCAATGAATTTGAACATACTCCTTGACGCGTTCAAGAAAGAGGGTTTCTTCGGCGGAATTATCCGGTCGCACAAACAGGCAGAATTCGGAGAAGATATGACCCCAGGGAGGGAGTTCGCGGGGATGGGTAAAGGCGATCGCCGGTAAGTCAGAAAGTTGCTGTTGATAAGCTGGGGGGAGGACTTTTTGACGAATGGGGGATAAGTCGGCGATCGCCGCTCCGATTTTCCCTTTTGCTCCCACTAAATCAGTCCCAAACATGGGTAAATCATAGTTGGGGTTGGGAAACATGACGCAGTGCAAAATATCCAGAGTAGTGCCAACTTTTGCCAGTTCTAAATGGATTTTCCGAAATTCTGGGGTCTGATAGCAGCGATTTTCAATTCTGAGTTTTTCCCCTTCTAATCGTCCTTCGACATATCCCAGGTCTTCCGGGAGGGGATAAGGGGAGAGTTCTAATTGTTCTTGCCACACGCCCTCGATGCAGTCGGCGAGTTTTTGGATCAGGCTATGTTGTTCGGTTCGCAGGGATGGACTAGAGGTTGATGTCACGGGTTTTTCCTATATGAGGGTGGATCAATATGGCGCGGGGCGCGGTGTTTATTTTATCTTATTTAGGGGGTGGGGAAGTTGGAATGTTGTTATAGCAAACAGTAGAAACGACTGAAGTTGTTACTATAAACATTGGAAATGACTTGTAGAAAATCTAGCTTTAATTGGGTTGGGATTGAATAAAAAAAAGACTTGAAAATAGAGGGTTATCCTTTTCAAGTCTTTTGTAAAGATTCACGAGTGAATTATGTAGAAGACTCGCTATATTCAACCGAGGAGGATTCTACCGGCTTAGAACCATTGAGGGGAATGCGAGGTTCTTCTAGGGGTTTGCGCTTCTCGATAAGACCGATCGCCCGAGTGACGCTTTCGGGAAGAATCACGACTAAGCTACCCGAGGGGGCCTCATTGAGGGCAGTTTCGATCGCCTCGGTTTCATTCAGAATCGTTTGATACGCCGCCGGACCATTTGCTTGGGCGATACCTGCACAGATAAAGTGGGCTGCATTTCCCCGGGGACGACCTCGGGTATCGTTATCTTCTTTGACAATAATTTGGTTGAAGATGTCTGCGGAGAGTTTGCCGAGGTTGAACAAATCCTCATCCCGGCGATCGCCAGGACCGCCGATGACCCCAATGGTTTCTCCCGGCCAATTGCGGACGAACCCGCCCAAGGCTTCATAACTGGCGGCATTATGGGCATAATCCACCAAGGCATGATAACTCCCCATATTGAACAGATTCATCCGTCCCGGAGTTTGGGCAACCGATGCCTCAAAAGTTGCCAATCCCGTGCGAATTTGCTCTATGGGAACCCCATTGCTATAGGCAGCTAAGGCAGCGGCGAGGGCGTTAGCAATCATAAAGGGAGCCAACCCTGCCATTGTTAAGGGGACGTTAACTGCCTGTTCAATCCGCAGGGTCCAATCTCCTTTAATAATCGAGAGATAGCCATTTTCATAGACGGCGGCGAGTCCCCCATTGCGAACATGATTTTGCAAAATTTCGTTTTCGGGGTCCATCGAGAAATAGGCGATTTGAGATTTCACCCGTTTTGCCATCTTGACGACGAGGGGGTCTTCGGCATTCAGGATGGCATACCCTTTGGCATCCACGGATTCGGCGAGGACACTCTTGAGGGTTGCCATTTGTTCGATGGTATCGATATCGCCGATGCCAAGATGATCCGCAGAGACGTTTAAAACCACGCCGACATCACAGCGATCGAACGCTAAACCCGATCGCAGAATTCCCCCTCGGGCGGTTTCTAAGACGGCCACTTCGACGGTGGGGTCTTTTAAAATGAGTTCGGCACTTTGGGGCCCGGTGTTATCCCCTTTTTCAACGATAAAATCGCCGATATAAGTCCCATCGGTGGTGGTGTAACCGATGGTTTTGCCAGTTTGTTTATAAATATGGGCTAAGAGGCGGGTTGTGGTGGTTTTACCATTGGTGCCAGTGACGGCGAGAATGGGAATTCGCGAGGGAGTGCCTGTGGGAAAGAGCATTTCCATGACCGGGGCTGCAACGTTGCGGGGCAGGCCCTGGCTGGGACAGACGTGCATCCGGAAACCGGGGGCAGCATTGACTTCCACGATGACGCCATCATTTTCCCGGAGGGGTTGGGAAATATCCTCGGTGACGACATCAATACCACAGATATCTAAGCCAATCAGTTTGGCAATTCTTTCCGCCATCCAGATGTTTTCTGGGTGGATTTCATCGGTGCGATCAATAGCGATACCGCCGGTGCTGAGGTTGGCGGTGTAGCGCAGATAGCAGATTTCGCCCTCTTTGAGTACGGTGTCAAGGTTGTATCCTTTGCGCTCCAAGATCTGCATACTCATCCGGTCTACTTGGATACGAGTGAGGACGTTATCGTGACCGTCGCCTCGGTTGGGGTCGCGATTAGTTTCGTCAATGAGTTCCTGGATGGTAGATTTGCCATTCCCGATCGCATGAGCGGGAACCCGTTCCGCGACGGCAATCAGTTTACCATTGACTACGAGGACTCGGTGGTCCCGACCTTTGTAGTAGCGTTCGACGATGACCGATCGCGTTTTGGAGGCGGTTGTAGCGGCGTCGTAGGCTTCTTCTGCCTCTTCCCAGGAGTGGATATCGATGGTAATCCCGCGTCCGTGGTTGCCATCGAGGGGTTTAATCACGATGGGATAGCCCCCTACTTCATCGATCGCCTCTTGGAGTTCATCGAGATAGTGAATCAAGGTGCCTCGGGGAACCGGCACGCCCGCATCCCGCAGAGTTTTTTTGGTTCCTTCTTTATCGCAGGCAAGTTCGACGCCTAAAATACTGCTGCGATCGGTTAGAGTTGCCTGGACTCGTTTTTGATAAATCCCCGTTCCCAGTTGGATCATGGCTCTAGCACTGGAGTGAAACCAGGGAATATCGCGAGCTTCGGCTTCTTTAATCAAGGTCTCGGTACTCGGACCCAAGGACGCTTTAGCCGCCAAATCTTTCAAATCTTGGATATCTTGTTCCAACTCGGAAACCGGATAGCGACCCGTATCGACAATACTGCGACAGAGGCGCACCGCTGCTCTAGCGGCATAGCGCCCCGCTTGTTCATCGACATATTCAAAGGCGACTTGGTAGGTGCCTGGTGTCGAGGTTTCGCGGGTGCGACCAAAACCAACTATCATCCCCGCCAGTTCCTGGAGTTCTAAGGCAACGTGTTCCACCACATGACCCATATAGGTTCCCTCTTGGACACGGCTGAGGAACCCTCCTCTACAACCAGGAGAGCAGTAGTGGTCTACCAAACTCGGTAGCGCCTCAACAAGACCTTGATAAAAGCCGGGGATCAGAGACGTCGGCTTTTCTGCTAAGTCCTCTAGGTCGAGGCGCATCACGATGACCTTGTGGCGTCGAATGCTCCAGTAGTTCGGACCCCGTAATGTCTGGATTTTAAGTATTTTCATAAGCTGCGCGAGGATGAAGCTCTTGTTTTGGAAGCAATAGAGGCACTTGTTCTAGTTTCTGGCTTTCGGGGGTTACAATATGTTCATTTTGAACATCTTGGTCGAGTCCAGTGAGGGACAAGTGTAAACTGAATCAACACAGAGTGGGTGGTTCAGGTGAAGCGTGAAGTGGAATCGGGTAAAGGTTGGGCTGTGAACGTTCAGGTTTCACCAGGAAGGGCCTATTCTCTTCTGTGCAGTGTAATCATAACGAAGGAGTTAGGGGGGTATGCTGCCATAAAAGCTTAGGAGTGGTTGGGATGACTGACGCGCTGACGCAACTCAAAGCGATCGCCGTGACACAGAATATGTAAGCGCATATTGTACAAACTCAAGGGGTCTGTGGCTCCCACTTGCTGCTCGTTCGTGACGAAAGAAGAACCGGGATCAACGATGGTCACTGTGCCTTTGCCAATCACTTCAATGACGCCATCGCCTTGAAACATGGCGCAAGTATCTTCGTCAATGCCGATGCCAAGGCGGTCTGGATGAGAGGCGATCGCCGAGAGTAGCCGTGCCATGCGATTCCGGTTATGGAAATGCTGATCCACAATCACATCGGGCAGAATTCCTAATCCCGTTGCCATATCCACTAACGAGCGATTTGGTGATTCTCCACTGCCTCCGCCTGCAATCATGTGATGGCCCATCACTGCCGCACCGGCACTGGTTCCCGCTAAAACAATTTTTCCTTCCCGCACCTTCATCCGAACCTTTTCCATCAAAGGCGTATCCGCAACTAAGGCGCAGAGTCGGAGTTGATCTCCGCCGGTCATAAAGACTCCAGTACATTCTTCCATGTACTCTTGCCATTTCGGATCCTCTCCCTGGGTCCTTTCGCGGATATCTAGCAATTCTATGCTGGTGGCACCCATCTCCGCAAAGATCTTCTGATATCGGTCCCCGATCGCCGAGGGTTCCCGCGAAGCACAAGGAACGATCGCAATTTTTGCCTCGCTTCCTCCAGCACGAGTAAAAAACGTATGCAGGATCTCGCGGCCATGAACTTTGTCTTCCGCACCGCCAATCACCATTACAGTGCTTTTAAGTGTTTGGGGCATCTTCTGTTGTAGGGATTGAGTGTCTAACTGTAGCATGGGTGGTCTTGCTATTGGCCCTTATTTTTTGTACGTTTCGATCCTTCCCCAAGCGCAGGGCTTTAGAGGGCATTCTTGTCCGTTTTTGCATCACCGGATGGACTTTTCTTCCGCCCAAGTGCGGACCCAGGGTCAGGGAGTTTAATTTTCTCACGTTTTTTACGATCCCACGGTTTTTTTTTCCGTGCCTGCTGAATCCCTGGGCGAGTTGGCGATCGCCTTGCTGACTTGCTCCCAGGATTTTTGACCGTTTTTACCGGGTCAGCATGGGGGGGTTATTCAATCGATATAATGGCAAAAATTTCCACAAATATTTAGAATTAAAACATCACCCCCCTGGTATTTTTCCTCAAATAGTGGCGTGCCCGTGGCAAAGATAACAGCAGGGTAAAGGATTGGGCTAAGGCGATCGTCTCTACCGGATCAGAGAGAGATTCCCAACCTCGGGTAGCTTGGATAGTCGGACTTATAATAAAAGATTGTGTCCGCTCCTTGTTGTCCCTGTGCGAATAGATATTATCACGTTATTTCCCGATTTTTTTACCTCCCCGCTGCAATCTTCCCTCCTTGGGAAAGCCCTTGCTAACCAGATTGCTGCGGTCAATCTCGTTAATCCTCGCGACTTTACGACGGATAAGCATCGTCGAGTCGATGACGAACCTTATGGCGGGGGAGTCGGAATGGTCATGAAACCTGAACCTTTATTTGCGGCAGTCGAATCCTTACCCATCCTCCCTCGCCGCGAGGTAATTTTTCTTAGCCCTCAAGGGCAACCGATGAATCGTAACCTCTGTTGGGAACTCGCCCAAAACTTTGAGCAACTTGTCTTGATTTGCGGACATTATGAAGGCATTGATGAACGGGTGATGAATCTCGTCACTCGGGAAGTCTCCCTGGGAGATTTTGTCCTAACGGGGGGAGAGATTCCGGCTTTAGCCTTAGTCGATGGGGTCGTCCGCCTTCTCCCAGGAACTGTGGGTAAAGCCGAATCCCTAGAAGCGGAGAGTTTTGAGGATGGATTGCTGGACTATCCCCATTACACCCGACCGGCCCAATTTCGCGACTGGAAAGTACCGGACGTTTTACTCTCAGGACATCACGGAAAAATTCAGGAATGGCGCAAAGCACAACAATTGCAACGCACTCGCGATCGCCGACCGGACCTCCTCCAAAACCTCAACAATCTGTCAGTAAAAGATGACAATTCCGAGGGGGATAAGCTATGACTAAATAAATAAAGCTGGGTTTTCAGCCATGCATAAATTTAATCTCACCTTAACCACTCTCCTGTGTCTCTTGCTCTTTAATGAAGTCAAGATTAACCCCACAACCCGCCCAATGGGAGAGTGGATAGAGGTTCAATCCACTGCTTTAGCCCGTACCGGAGGACGAAGCCGAGGAGGGTCTTTCAGTCGCCCCGCCCCCTCCCGTTCCAGTCCCTCTCGTTCTACCCCGTCCCGTTCCACTCCTTCTCGCACCACCACTCCTCCTCCCACCCGTTCGGCCCCCCGGTCTAGTGATTCCGGTAGTAGCAACACTACCTCCCGCCCGAACACTCCTCCGCCCACAGATTCTACTCCCAGTCGCGGCAATACGGGAGGACGAGCAAGGGGCGGTTCCTTCGAGGCACAACCCACTCCAGCCCCCATTCCAGCCCCCATTCCAGCACCCACTCCAGTCCCCCAAACTCCTTCTGGAACGGTGGTGGTCCCGGTGCCCGTTCCCGTGCAGCAACCCTACTATCCGACTCCCCAATACAGCGATCGCCCGTATCAGGATTCTAGTGGAACCGGACTCAAACCCGCCCCAGTCGTCCCTCCAACATATCTCCCCAGCCCCACTGCACCGGCAACGACCCAACCCGTCCCAAGCGCACCTCCCCAATCGGGCTATGCCAGGACCCAAGCGGCTGGAAATACTCGCTTTCCGTGGAAATTTCTACTATTTTTACTCCTAGCCGGAGGGGCGATCGCTGCCCTTTGGTGGATTCGTTCTAAACGTGCCGCCACAGCCATTTCAGAACTCGACAATGAGATTGTTACCGTCACCAAATTGCAGGTTGCCCTATTAGCTTCCGCCCGAGATATTCAATCCCATCTCACCGATTTAAGCCTGAATGCCGAACTCGATACTCCCGAAGGATTGACTGAATTTTTACAAGAATCTGCCTTATCCTTACTCCGCCATCCCGAATATTGGACTCATGTTCAAATCCATTCGCAAACCGTCAAAAATCGGGAAGAAGCAGGGCGAGTTTTTGAGCAATTATCCATTCAAGAACGCAGTAAATTTAGTGCAGAAACCTTGAGTAATGTGGGGGGGAAAATTCGCCAAAATCAAGCCCACCCTCAATCCGAAGGAGACCCCGCCTCTTATCTCGTGGTCACCCTCCTCCTGGGTACGGAAGATGATCAGCCCTTATTCGGACCCCTCCATTCTGCGGAAGAATTGCGATCGGCCCTCCAACAAGTTGCCGCTATTACCCCAGATTATCTCTTAGTATTTGAGTTACTCTGGAGTCCCCAGGAAGCCACGGATAGTTTGAGCTATGATGACTTGCTAACTCAGTATAGTGACCTGGTTCAAATTTGATAAGCAGCAGTTCTAACCCTTGTATAGTGCGGCTATCCGGACAACAAAGCCCGCCTGCACGGGTTAGAATTAAGAACAACCCACCTTTTAACTTTTAAAAAGGGTATCTGTATAACACTCAAGCCCATTTACTTAGGATAAATATAAATGATACATTCAGAACTCGATAACGATATCGTCACGGTGAGCCAAATTCAGATTGCCCTCAGTGTTGGAGTGAGTTCGATTCAATCTCAATTGTCCGACTTAAGTCTGAAAGCTGACACAAAAACCCCGGAGGGATTATATCAATTACTCGAAGTTACCGTAGAACAGTTACTCGAAAACGCCCTCTATTGGACTCATCTTTTAGGTAGTTCAGAAACTTTCGAGAGTCGCGAAGCAGCAGAAGAGGTATTTGAACGCTTATCCCTTCAGGAACGGAGTAAATTTAGTGCGGAAACCCTGAGTAATGTGGAGGGAATCATTACCCAAACCGATAAACCGGCAGTGATTCGGGACGGAGGGGAAGCCGCCTATGTGGTGATTACGTTATTGCTGGGGACAGCACACGATCACCCGTTATTTGCTCCAATTGATACGATCGGTGGGATGAAAACAGCGCTCAGTCAATTGCGATCGCTCTCATCAGACTATCTGCTTGTCTTAGAATTGCTCTGGAGTCCGCAAGCTGAAAGCGATACACTCTCAGTGCAGGATATGGCAACCTACTACAGCAATATGAACGCGATCGCCTCCTAATCCAATCCTTGAGATCAAGCTGCCTCCGGATTCTCTCGCTTGATGACAAGCTACAATCAGCACGTTGTATCCATCAAGTTGAGGCTTATAGGTAGCGGTTAAGCTGGATTAAGTTTTTGACTAACCAAGGGAATAGCTACCAGGACTAGTTTCACCATCCAAGGCGCAAATATAAGGCTTAGAATCAGGCAAAAGGCAGCAAGAACCGTGGCAGCAACTTTGACGATTTCTTCAGTTGTATTGACACTGAGACAAAACGCTAAGGAAGCAACTACCAACGACATTAATGAAGGCACAAGCATCATTGTATCTACCTCTGTACTTTTTGGGAAGATGCAGTGCGTTCCTTCGGCTAGAATACCTACTTCCGTTTTTCCCCAGCGATCGCCCATCTGGGGAAAAATGAACGATTAAATTATTTAATAAGTTTTACAACTTTTTTAGAAGTCTTGTCAAGCCCTTCACCGACACTAATTACCAGGTCCCTGGTTTTTCCACTTTATTGGGGTTCGGGAATGGTTTGAGGAATCGGCGCCGGAACGGTTTGCGGAATGGGTGCCGGTACTGTTTCAGGGACAGGTGCTGGAATAGTTTGTGGAATGGGTTCAGGGACTGGTTCGGGCGTTGGGGGTTCGGGATTCGGGCGAGGTTCCGGGGTTGGTAAAGGACTGGGTTCGGGAATTTGAATCCCTTGAGGGGTGGGTTCAACTGTAAGATAGTTCATGATTTTTTGGGATTTAAAAAGCGATTTTATACTCAGGAGGCGATCGCGCCTCTCGGACTCAAGAAATTTTTCTATAAAACTCTCAACTCCAGGGCAATGGCTGCTCTAATTTGTTAGTAAAAGCCCAATGCAGTGTCCAGCAGAGCCGGTGAATAGTCCAACTGGGTTTAGCTGAACCTAGTCTAGCGGCCCGACACCCGCGATCGCATCTATCAAAAGCAGCATTTTTGTCCGGGAGTGAATAATCTCTTTCTTCCTTTTGGGCGATCGGGTGAGGTTTACTTGACAGTGGGTGGGTTTCTACAGAATTAGTTATAAATTGGATTTTTAATCCCATTTCTGGCAGGAAATGACCCAATCTGGGCCAAAAACCCGTTTTTTTGTTTTAGGGATGTACCCGGGTACGAATGCGCTAAAGTATTAATCAATTAAAAGTTAGCACCTGGAGTAAAATTTATGGATCTAGCACCCGCTTTTATTTCCGTCGCCGACTATTTCCAACAAGAAGAAACTAGCCCCATCCGCCATGAATATCTGGGCGGACAACTTTTTGCAATGGCAGGAGCCAGTGAGGAACATAATCGGATTGCTTGTAACCTTTGTACCTATTTAATCACTCATTTACGCGGGAGTGGCTGTAAAACATTTATCTCGGATATGAAAGTAAAAATCCAAGTCGCCCAAGGGACGGGAGATATTTTTTACTATCCCGATGTCATGGTAACTTGTGACGAGCAAGACCGAGATAAATTTTATAAAACTCACCCCTGTTTAATCGTCGAAGTGTTATCTCCTTCGACGGAAACGATAGATCGCCGAGAAAAACGTCTCAATTACCAAAGTTTAGCCAGTTTACAGGAATATGTGCTGGTTGCTCAAGACCAGATGCAGGTCGAGGTTTATCGCCGCACAGACTCCGGAAATTGGGAGGTTGAGAACTTAGGTTCAAATGATAGTTTAGAATTAAATTCTGTGGGGTTAACCTTAACTCTGGCCGAGATTTATGATGAAGTATTTGCTGGTTAATCCGGTTGATTCTCTGGAGGGATAGCGTTATCCTATTTAACAAAGCTTGTTTTGCTGGTTAGTAAATAAGCGAAGCGACAGGTCAACAACAAACCGGAAAAAGCGAGTCCGAGGACTAAGCCTAACCACAAACCGATTCCGCCAAAATGAAGACGTAATCCGAGGATATAGCCACTGAAGAGGCCAATACACCAATAGCCTAAAAAGCCGATCGCCATTGGAACTCGGGTATCTTTCACGCCGCGCAATGCACCGGCGGCCACCACTTGCATTCCATCAAAAATTTGAAACATTGCAGCGATGCCTAATAAGGACATAGATGATTCCAACACCGCTTGATTGTCGGAATTTTCAATATCCAAATACAAGGCGACAATTTTATCGGGGTTGGTCCACAAAAATAACCCAGTCAGACTCATGAAGCTGACCCCGATCGCAATGCCGACATATCCAGCGCGTCTAGCACTGAGACTATCGTTTCTCCCGATTGCTTGTCCAACTCTCACCGTAGTAGCAAGAGACAATCCCACGGGAACCATAAAGGTGATATTGGCGGTTTGCAAAGCAATGTTATGGGCAGCTAAGGTAACTGTTCCGAGGGTTCCCATCAGAAAGGTGGTGACGGCAAAGAGTCCGGTTTCTATGGCAAAAAGTCCAGCGATCGGCCAGCCAATTTTGACAATTCCCCAAAATTCTCGGGCATCAAATTGATAAGAAGTCCGAAAAATGTGATACGGTTTTAAGCGGCGACTCAGGGCTAGAAACCCAGCAGCGGCGATAAACATTACCCAAAAAGATAGGGTGCTGGCCCACCCAATTCCCGCTAAACCCAAGGCGGGTAAGCCAAATTTGCCAAACATGAAAACATAATTGCCGCCAATATTGAGGGGAACACAACAGGCAACGATCGCCATGATCGGGCGGGTATAATTGAGGGCGGAGAGGATATTGCGTAACACGGCAAATCCCACGGCGGCGGGAAATCCCCAAATCAGTGCCCGCAGATAGGTTTGAGCTAATTCGACGGCAGTTGGGTCCTGTCCAAAGCGCAGTAATAGGGGGGTGAGGTTCCAGATTAGGAAACCCATCGGAATGGAGAGGGCGAGGGTTAACCAAAGTCCCTGAATGGTCAGGTGACTGATCCGGTGAAGTTCTTCGGCACCCTGCGCTGTGGCAGCGATCGCCCCAACGGCGGACACCATCCCCGTACAAATGAGGATGACGGTGAAAAAGATAATCGCACCTAAACCCCCTGCGGCTAAAGTCTCACTGCCGAGTAATCCCATCATCACGGTATCCACAAATCCCGTGGCGGCTTGCGCTAATTGTGCCGCAATCAGAGGAATAGCTAGGTGCAGGGTGGCTTTGGCTTCAGAGAAAACTTGAGATTTAGATAGACTGTGCATGAAAATAGTATCGGTCCCTGGTATATTTCCGTCAAGTTTTCCGGCGTTTCTTCCACCGGGGAACGACGAGGAGGAGAATCAGCCCGATCGCTAATCCCAAGGCGGTACTGAGAATTGCCACATACTCACTTTGACGGACGGCGATCGCAATGTAAGCCCACACAAACACCAGATTAAAGGCGGTATCGCCCCGTTGAATCGTGGCAACAGCAGCGATCGCGGTGGAGACTCCTAACATCACAATAGTCCAAAATACCAAGGTATTCGGGTCATTCCAACCCCAGTTATAGAGGGTACTGGCAATATTCACCACCGTGGCGACACTAATCCAAGCTAAATAAATACTTATGGGAATATTAATCAACCATTTTTCCCGAGGGGGAACTCGTTCTACCCCAATCTGTAGGCGCAGATAGGTGAGAATTAGAGACCCTAAAATAATCAGCATGGCTAAGACGGACCAGGCAAACTGGAGATATTCAAACAAAAATACCCAAGCAATCTGAGCTAAACTGGCTAGAACCAGCAGGTAACTCATCCGCCTTAACCGAGGATGATGCCGTTGCGCCGGTAAGACTTGATAGATGCCACAGCTAATCAGGGATAAATAAATTAACCCCCAAATAGAAAAAGCATAGCTCGCTGGAATAATTAAAACATCCCCAAAGAATTGGTTAGAAATTTCCCCAATGGTTAGGCCATTAAAGGGGAAAATATTGGCGATAATATTAGTAACAAAGGCAGCAAGAATCGCCAACAACGTGGATACTGACCGGAATAGGTCAGAGTTAGAGCGTTGAGAGATCTGTGTCATGGAAATGAGTCCTAGATTCTATCCTTTATCCTAGGCGATCGCTCCTGACTTTGCACTCCGCCTGTGAGTCTATTTCCCCCGGGTTAGGGTCAACGGGAATGGGAATCCAACGGACGGCGAATACACCCCGCCCGTTCGCTACCTGAGAATTCCTAGAATTAAATGACAAACTCTTCTGTAACTTGATCGCGCTCTAAGGTAACTTGAATGCTATAGCGTTCACCGGGTTGTCCGCTTAACTCCATTTGCAGTCCAGAATCAGCAGTGTGGGCTACCACCTCATGAAGGCGATCGCCGTGGTGAGAGAGCAAAGTCAGTTGTAAACCTGGGGGTAATTGCGGGCGATCGCCCGTGGGATAAACCTGAACTAATACCCCAGTCTCCCCGTGAGATTCAGCCTTAATCGTCACAATCAAGGCGATCAGGCGCTGACTATTTTCATAGCCTAATTGCAGCGTTTTAGCCCGTTTTACGCCAGCCGTTTCTCGGATTAACGCCAGGGAATCTTCTTCCGGACAAAAGACTTCATCGATCGCCTGCCATCCCGGTTCAAATCGCTCTTGAAACCACTTTCCCAAATTCACCGGATTCTGCCACTTTGGCCCTTCTCCCCAGGTTTCTAGCCAATCCCCCTCTACATCCTCGACATACAAATTCACATGATCCAGACCAAACCTGAGTCGGTCCTCCTGTAAATCTTGAGCCGCTTGAAGGGCTTGCCATGCTTTTTCGAGGCGGTCTTTACTTGATGTTTGGATTGTCGTACCCATATCTAAAGTCTTAAAAAAGGTTTGTTGTCCAATGGAATTATTAAGAAACAGAGTTTCTTAAAAACTAAATTTCAGATATTTTGACTCTTCCAGATGGCTGCTGTTATGCAATACCAAATTCACCACTTGACTCACGAATTCTTCTTTTCCCGGATTGTAACTCACAAAAATCCCCCGTTCGATATTCCAGTCTTGCAGGGTTTTTTTCCACTCCTCGTATTTATGGTCCGAAAAATCATCTGAGATGCTAGTCACTTGGACGCAAAGCGGTCGGCCCTTGTTGCTGCTGACGATCGCATCTGTTGCCATAGAAAAATCGGCTACATACCGTTGGACGAGGGTCCCTTCGCGAATCTTTATCTTTTGTGCGATTAGATCAATCAGTTGAGCATCCTCCTGATTGAATTCTCCGGATCTTAATTTTTGTTTCCAAATGTAAAATTTGTTATCTTTTTCGTTAAACCACCGAGGAAACAGGAATTCATACCAATACCGGACTGGGGGAGTCAGTTGATTTAAAAATGATTCCCGTTCCTCATCCGTTAAAACCTTGAGTGCTAACCAAAATTCTGCATCCTTAATGACTTCGAGCAGAAACCCCATTAAAAATTTTTTCTGCATTAATAAACCGGGTCTCATGTCTTTGATCCAACGCCAGATTTCCTCCAAACGGTACTCTAGCCCTGGATCCACAGAGGAAGCTATCCCCATGAGTTCCCTAAGTTTCGGCTCGATTTCAATCGCTTGCAAACACTCCCCCTACATCCGAAAAGCGCCTTTCCTGCTTATATTCTGATCTTACTTTAAAACGTGACCGACTGAATAGAGGGTCGATCGCCCTCCTGATAGAGATTCGTAGTGAAATCCCGATCCGGTTAAGCGGCGAAAGGGCCGACTTAAGTCCATTGCCCCCAAGCGAACGACCTCTACTGTAACTGCCACACTTTAATTGTATGATCTTGACTCCCACTTGTCAGCATTTTGCCATCCGCACTAATCGAAAGCGAATTAATCGTATCCGAATGACCCTTCAGGGTTTGTAACAATTGTCCCGTGCCAATATTCCACAGTTTAAGCGTACTATCGAGCGACCCCCCACCACTCACCAAGGTTTGACCATCGGGACTAAAGGCGATCGCGTGAACCGCATCAGAATGTCCGAATAGCGTGCGGACCAACTGACCACTACTCACCTGCCAAATCAGAATCGAACTATCACCACTCGCACCCGCTACCCATTGACCATTCGGACTAAACGCCACCGATCGAAACCGATACAACCCCCCTTCTAACGTGCGGACCACCTCTCCGGTTTGAGTATGCCAGATTTTAATCGAGCGATCGAAACTGCCACTCGCTAACAGTTGACCATCGGGACTATACGCCAGGGAAAAAACCCAACCCGAATGACCGGCGATCGACCGAATCAACTCCCCAGTTTCCACGTCCCACAACTTGATCGTATTGTCAAATCCCCCAGACGCTAACTGCTTGCCATCAGGACTAAACGCCACCGACATCACCCAAGCTGCATGATCGGACAGCGTATGTAAGAGCTTACCCGTACTCGTCTCCCAGACTTTAATCGTCCCATCGCCACTGCTACTGGCGACCTTACTGCCATCAGGACTAAAGCTCACGGACCAAATTTCATGAGAATGACCAGCGAAACTCTGGCGGACCTGACCGGATTCTAAATCCCATAGCTTTACCGTTTTGTCAACACTACCACTCACCAGGAGGCGGCTATCGGGACTCAGCGCAATAGAATTCACCCCCCACAGATGACCCCCGAGGGTTTTGGCTAAAGTGATTGGCTGTTTTGCTACCAAGGATTGAGCCGACACCGTAGAAATCGCACTAAAGGGTTCGTCCGGGTTAGCCGGAACTTCAGGAATCACCCTGGGACTGCCATAGTTCAACCAGAGTAAAGCCGAGACATTCGGTAATTTAAACCCGCCAAAAAGCTGAGTGGCTGTGCCCGCTAAAGCTAACAAAAATCCACCCACTAGGAATTTTTGAGCGGATTTCAAGGCTTTTTTGTAATGAACGCGTGACGATCGCCGACTGTGACGGCTATAATTTCTCGCCCCATTTAATCGCAGCAGTCGAGTGGGAATCCTTGCTGCGGCTTGATACGGTTGAATTCCGCCCATGTGTTGAGGCGATCGCGCAGGCATCGGGGAAGACCCCCAAGGTTGCTGCATCTCCTGTTCGATTTCCTCCAACCGCTTTAAAATGACCTGAGTATTTTGAGGGCGATTACCCGGAAAAGGGGCCATCATGTAATCAATACAATCCGCCAACGGGTTCGTGGTGTATCCTGCTGTAGGACTTTGGCGACTCCCATCCGATCGCCACAGCAGTTGACCCGTCCTTGTATCTTCAGGAAAGGCATTGGGTTCCTTTCCGGTTAAAAGAAATACAAAGGTTCGTCCTAGAGCAAAAAAATCCGATTGCGGAACTGCTTTACCGTTTGCTTGTTCTGGGGGCGTGTAACCGGGGGAAACAATTCCCGTAATTTGATGACCTCCCCCCACTTTAGCCAGATAGGTTCCCGTCACCTCCCTTGCACTGCCAAAGTCAATCAACGCCAGTTGACCATTCGGCTGAAGCATGATGTTCGAGGGTTTGATATCGCGGTGGAAAAACTGCTGCTGATGGACAATATGTAAGATTTCCGTAAGCTGTTTTAACCAGTTGAGGGCTTGATGCTGGGGAATCGGTAGATGATGGCGATCGGCCATCCAAGCTTCTAAATTCCGGCCCTCAATCCGTTGCATCACCAGACAGTGTAACGGCTGCTGGCTATTTCTCGGCAGAACTGTAAAGTAACCGTCCGATTCCACCCGAGGAATACCAGGGTGATTTAAATGGCTTAAGACTTGAGCTTCCCGCTGAAACAGGGCGATCGCCTTCGGATTATCATCCGTCAGGACCTTCAAAACCTTCAGGATCCCCCCATCATTCACCTCAAAGGTTTGACCAAACCCCCCTTCCCCCAATAATCGCCCAACCCTATATCGCCCTTGGAAAATCAACAACGAACCACAATGCCGACAGATGCGGTTTTGTGCATTTAAGGGGTCAGCCCGATTGGGACATTTAGGATTGAGGCAATAACTCACAGCAACTCTATCCAACGATTGAGAATACCTTGATTATCCTAACTTTCCCCGGGAAAAAACAACTATCATTGGTCAGATGTCTTTATTCAAGAAACGACAGGGGAGATGGGGAGGATAGGGAAGATGGGGAAGTTAGTAGTAGCAACTTGAGTCGTTGCCACCCTATCTCCCCTATCTCAAAAAAAAAGGGGCCAATTGCCCCTTTAGTCGGATTCTTCAGGTGATGAGTACAACCCGATCGCTTATGCGTCTGGTTCCACGCGACCGTAAAATAGACCGCGAATCTTCACCTCTACGGGTTCTTTTGCACCTAAGTCAGTATCCGAAGACTGTTCACTGACGAAAACACCAGCAATTTCGCCGGTGGCATTGTTGACTTTAGAAACACTCAGGGAAATATGACCTTTACCCTGAAGTGCACGCTTGACGTTGGACCGATTCAAATCCTCTGCATCCGAGCTGGCAGGCAACGCAACCGCGTTATCATATCCCGTGGCTCCCCCACGACCTTTGGGGTCGAGGAAAGAAGCGGAACGATAGGAGGGAACGGTATAGTCGCCTTCAAAGTCGGTCGAGGTATTAATGCTATCAAGTCCGGGCTGACTTTTTGCTTTGAGTCCTTTGACGGTAAACAGGAAAGGAACTTCCTCACCACCGGGAAGCATGACCGTGATCGCTTGGAAGTCGATCCCGTCTTTTTCCACAAAGGTGAGGCTGCCATCTCCACCCATTTCTAAGGGTCCAGAGATTTGGGTCAGGGAGGAGGTATAACGAGTCAAAGGTTTACTGGGAATATATTCGGCTTCTTTCCGTTTATTGGAGCCTTCTTCCAGAACGAAATATTCCGTCGGTTGCAAACACAGTTCACTCAGCAAATAAGATTGGCTGCCATCAATAGGAATTGCACCCCGAGCGGTTTCTGCCAATTCCGGACAGCTATTTGCTAAACCTGTGTTTCTGATATCATCATAGGTGAGTTCTTTCGTCCCCACCGTCGGCCCTTCGCTACAAGCCGTTAGCACGCTCAAGCATACTGCTAGAAATGCGACAATTAAAGCGCGATACCTCATGGTCAACCTTTATTTCAAAATTTGACAATCCCACCAGGGGTTAATCTGTGATTTAGGTTCAACGTCGTTCAGACGAGGGAACCCAAACCGTTAAGCCTTTGCAAGTTCGATTCAGAACTAATGAGTAAACTTACTCATCTATGACAACGAAACGCCTACCGCAGAAATAACGACTGAGCAACCCAAAATCCTCAATCGGTTTTGTCAGTTGTGGCACTCTCAGAAAATAGTGCAGGCGTTTTTCTTCGGTGATCCGGGATTGAGGAGTTTGCATCTTATGTCAGTCAGCCAAATTGGGTAAGCTGACCGGGACAGATGAGCTCCTAGGTCCGTTTCAGCTTGCTACGGCGACAGGGCGACTCCGACTTCTGAGGGAAGTGGGAATTGTCATGTCGAGGTTTAAGCATTTTACGTTGCTTTTAGATGCCATAGAGCATTTTACCGAAATAAGCACCCATCGTAACGTAGGTTGCTTTTAATTCTTGTGGAGAGAGGGAAAAATGCAAGGGTTGTGATCCCCACCCGGGATTTTCTGGAATTCTATAGTATTTTCATCCATGCCAGAATGGACCATTTATGAGGAGCCTCAAAACCTGGGGTGTCGAAAAAAGGGCAGTTTGAGGGTCTGATTTGGAAGCCAAGCTCTTGAAGGGGAGAAAGGTTGAAGCGGGTTTAAGCGATCGCCCTGGATCCAAGTTCATTGAGGTAACCCTCCTGAGCGATCGCCCCAGGGACTCAAGGGGATGACTTAGATGACTTAGATCTATCGTACAGGGTCCCCATGCTTTAGGAATGGGGGAGTTAGGGGGCGATCGCCTCACGAAATCCTGATGTTTCACCCAACCTCAACGGATTCAGTTTCTCTGTCTCGGTACAAAGTTAGATAAAATATCAAATTTGATAGCCCTAGACTCCCAGCACAAGCCGGTGAAAGCCTAGCTTAATGATTGGAATGTTTACCCGCGACTTTGAAGCAAAAAAATTACAATGGACTTGACTAAAAATCTTGACTCTGACGGCAAACTACCCAATTTAAGCAGTACGATTGAAGACTTGCGACTTGTCGCCAATCATTACCAAGGGGATTGTCTGGCACTCTTGGAGTTACTGCGGACTTTAGAGCAACTTCATCGAGAAATTTGCGAGAGTTTGTTTTTGGAATCTCTACCCAGTAACCGACAGGCACTTTACAATTTGTTGCGAGATATCGAAACTTCTGGAGGGTGGCCCTACATCCAGCGGATCAAGTTGCGATCGCTCCTTGATGTTTTATCAGAAGCGGCGATCGAGCATACCCCCGATCTGGATGATGCGTCGAGGGTTGATGGAGAATGACCTTTTTGGGAAGGGGATTTTCTGAGTCCCCTTCCTACCCTTCTTACCTGGGTAAATTTTTACTCAAAAAAGCCTCAAATTTCCAGCGTTTGATCTCGGGTCTGTGCTGGTCCGCTTTGAGAATTTCGAGAGGGTCGGGTCCATAAGGATTTCGACCCTCGTGAGGGTTTCTTTGATAGTAGTTCCCGGCTGACCCGCTTTTCTAAAAGGCTGCTACTTTCCTGGGGATTTAGATCAATCCTGGGTCAACTTCCGAGGCGATCGCCTTGTTCCTAACTCCCTACTAATTTAGTAACTTAGAGTTTCCGTCTTTACCGACTTCCTATCCCCTCCGCTTGCATTCCTAGCATTAAATGAGTGTCAAGCTATCCGTATTATCTAAGGCCAAAAAATCTGATCCACTGCGGATATTCTGGTTGGCACTAGAGTCCAACGTCTCCTCAGTCGGCGTCGCAAACAGATCCGCCAAACCCGTCGCAAATAGATTATTAGTCGCTGTAATATCCTCAGTTTGCTCAGTCGTCGTATCGTCCACCGGGGGACGTTCGATAGAAATCGGTTGTCCAGAAATATCCACAAAATCTGCTCCAGTGAAAGTAGAAGCAGACACTCCCGATAAAATCGCAATAATTCTTTGTGTATCTCTAAGCACGATAGCGGTACTAGAGGTGAGACTATTATCGGGACCAACATTGGTAATATTTTTAAAGTCCAAATCCCCGAATTCTAAGCCCTTATCTAAAGCCAAGAAATCCTCTTGCGGGTTGTAGTTAGTAATCAAATCTACCCCCGCATTTACCTGTAACACAAAATAGTCAGACCCGCTGCCACCTGTTAACGTATCCGCACCTAAATCCCCGAATAGCCAATCACTTCCTGCACCTCCAAAAAGGCTGTCATCCCCGCGTCCAGCATAGAGGGTATCTTCACCTTCTCCCCCCTCTAAGGTATCGCTACCAATGTTGCCATTTAAGATATCATTTCCTAAATCCCCAAATAGCAGGTCATTTCCCTCTTCTCCAAACAGGTTATCATCATCCCGTCCACCGTAGAGGGTATCATCTCCCTGTCCCCCGAGGATCAGATCATCATTTTTATTGCCAAATAAGACGTCATCCCCTATTTCTCCAAAGAGCGTATCATCTCCCGTGTCTCCGAGAAGGGTATCGTTATCCTCCCCACCCTGCAAAAGATCGTTTCCGTCTCCCCCGTACAGGATATCTCGTCCCGCCTCGCCTAATAGCAGATCGTTTCCAGATTCCCCAAATAAGTTGTCATTGTCTAAGTTTCCAAACAGGGTGTCATTGCCACTGCCGCTATAAATGGCGTCATCTCCTTGACCCCCAAATAGGAAGTCATCCCCTTCCTTGCCGCTGATGATATCCGCCCCCTGGTTACCGTTGATGGTATTATTTCCTGAGCTTCCGTCGATTGTGTCTTCACCTTTTAAGCCCAAAATTGAATCCGATTCAACGGTTCCCAAGATGAGGTCAGCTTGCTCTGTGCCAATTATAATAGCCATATTCGATTACGGGTTTCCTGAATTTACAAGAGAATAAAACAGACTCAATTATTTTAGCAGTTTTAAGGATTGCTCCCAGTCGGCCAGTCGCCCAAAAATTACCGAATATTTACATTTGGACAACGGCCTTTGGTCTAGTATTGGTTTACCCGATCGCTGTGAACCAGGCGATTGTGTCGATTCATGAAGTCTTGGCCTAAAATATCTCACAAATCCCTCGTTTAAAGGGAAGAACTTTCCCTGACTAATCGGTTTAAAGCTGTTTTATGGTTCAAGTTTTTTGATAAAATCTTAAACGCTTAGGACAGAGATGAGTCGGTCACCACCGAGTGCAAAACCTTATGAGTCAATCTATTTTTTGCTCGGATTCTCTGAGGATCGATTAGGATCCCTGCTAAGTTGATATTTCTTTAACAATTATTGTGGTTTGAGGCACATATTTATGAGTTCTGCGCCTATCTCTCTCCCCGTGAATGGTAGCCCGATTAAGTTTGGTACCGATGGTTGGCGAGGTGTAATTGCTGCTGATTTTACCTTTGAGCGGGTGGTCCGGGTGGCGGCGATCGCGGCCCAGGTTTTAGAGGAAGTGTACGGACCCTCCACCGGAAGCCGGACCGTTATCGTGGGGTTCGATCGCCGTTTTATGGCAGAAACCTTTGCTCAAGCAGCGGCGGAGTCTATCCAGTCTGCCGGTTTTGACGTAATGCTTTCGGAAACCTACGCTCCCACCCCCGCTTTTAGTTGGTTAGCTAACCAACGCAAGGCCCTCGGCGCCATTGTCTTGACTGCTTCCCATAATCCCGCAGCCTACCTCGGCTTAAAAGTCAAGGGCGCATTTGGGGGTTCTGTCCCTCCAGAAGTCACCCAACGGATTGAAGCGCAACTCGCAAAAGAACACTTGGTCAAAGCTACGTCCCCCGGGAAGTTAGAAACCTTCAATATCTGGCCGAGTTACTGCGAAATGCTGCGCTCAATGGTGGATATTGCCCGGATTAAAGAAGCAGTGGCCCAAGGTCAACTTACAGTCTTTGTGGATGCGATGCATGGCGCGGGTGCCACGGGATTGGGTAAAATCCTGGAGGTCCCGGTGCAGGAAATCAATAGCGATCGCGACCCCCTCTTTGATGGCGGTGCTCCAGAACCCCTGCCGCGCTACCTCTCCTCCCTCTTCCGACAAATGCGAACCCACCGGCGATCGGTCAATCCCTGTTTATCCGTTGGATTTGTCTTCGATGGCGATGCCGATCGCATTGCGGCGGTGGATGGCGATGGCACCTTCCTCAGTTCCCAAATCTTGATCCCCGTCTTAATCGAACATCTCGCGAAACGGCGGGGATTTATGGGGGCCGTCATCAAAACCGTTAGCGGTTCCGACTTGATTCCCCGGGTTGCCCAATTGTACGATAGGCCCCTGATGGAAACCGCGATCGGCTTCAAATATATCGCCGATCGGATGCTAGAAAATCGCGTCCTGATTGGCGGCGAAGAGTCCGGCGGCATTGGATATGGCACCCATGTCCCAGAACGGGATGCCTTGCTTTCCTCCCTCTACCTCCTAGAGGCGATCGTCCAATCCGGCTTAGAATTAGGCACCCTCTATCGTCGCGCTCAGGTGCAAGCAGACTACCATTTCAGCTATGACCGCATCGATTTACCCCTGCGCAGTATGGCGGTAGCCGATCGCCTCCGGGAACAACTCAAAACCACCACCTTGACAAAAATCGCTGGTCAATCCGTCGTCGATTGTCTCACCATTGATGGTTACAAATTCCGCTTAAGCGATGGGAGTTGGCTCCTGATTCGCTTTAGCGGGACTGAACCAGTTTTGCGACTCTATTGCGAAGCTCCCACCCTCGCCCAAGTTCGTGATACCTTAGCGTGGGCTAAACAATGGGCCGAGGCCGTATAGCGGGTCATACTCCCGTTCTGTTTGGACTTCCTAAACGGTTAAACCCCGATTGCTGAATCTGTTGATACCCCATCCTTCGTTTTGACTATGACTTTAGAATCAGAACCTGAAACGCCAAAAACCTTGGTGGTTGCCACAAGCAATCCCGGTAAACTTGAAGAAATGCAAGCCTATTTGGGAGAGTTGGGCTGGGAATTGCAGCTCAAACCGCCGGAAATCGACGTAGAGGAGACCGGGGAGACCTTTATGGAGAATGCAGTGCTCAAGGCGTCGGAGGTGGCGATCGCAACGGGACAATGGGCGATCGCCGATGATTCGGGGTTAGCTGTGGATGCCCTTGATGGCAGTCCCGGAATTTTTTCCGCTCGCTATGGTGCAACGGATCAGGAGCGAATTGAGCGCCTGCTGTTTGAGTTAGGCAGTGAACTGAATCGAGAAGCTCAGTTTGTCTGCGCCATCGCGATCGCCCGTCCCGATGGTTCCATTGCCTTACAAGCTGAAGGAATTTGTCCAGGCCGCATCCTCCATCGTCCCCGGGGAAATCACGGATTCGGTTATGACCCAATTTTTTACCACCCCGAACAGCGTCAGTCCTTTGCGGAAATGGATCCGGAGACTAAACACCGTCTGAGTCATCGCGGTCTCGCCTTTCAGATTCTCTTGCCTCAGTTAGCCACCTTAGATATTTAATAAAAAATCCCCCTCTAACTTAAGTTGGAGGGGGATTTGAGGAGAACGGAGAATAAAGTCTCAATTCTGGAGTTTTAATTCTTTCTCAAGATTCTAAATGGCTTCCAGGTTCTTTTCTCCCGTCCGAATCCGGACGATTTCATCCACAGAGGAGATGAAAATTTTACCGTCTCCAATTTCGCCAGTTCTAGCGGCAGCAACCACTTTGTCCACCACGAGATCTACCATGTCGTCATCGACGACAATCTCTACTTTGAGTTTTTGCAAAAATTCTACGGTGTACTCAGAACCGCGATACCGTTCGGTTTGACCTTTTTGCCGTCCGAATCCTCGGACTTCGGAAACAGTCATCCCAACGACGCCTGCGTTAACTAAGGCGATTTTTACTTCATCGAGTTTAAATGGCCGGATAATGGCTTCTACCTTTTTCAAGCTTCTGACTCCTCACGCTGTTAAACTGCTGATTGCGTAACCTGCATCGTACCTTAGTATCACCGCCCTGTCCTGGGTTTTTGTAGTTTTTGATACAGAAATTCGGGATTGAGGTGCCAGGGAGGTGGGGAAGCGGGAAAATTTAGCAGGTCATCCAAGGCGGTGATTCGAGTTCATCACCAATCTGAGAGGCGATCGCCCCAAAAGACAGCCTAGATTTTAGGCGCTTGAAATTCAAATCCATGAGCATCGGCATAGCGGTGCAAAAATCTCATCACCCGTTCCCAAGCTTCATCAGAATTGACTTCAAATGAACATTCAGCTTGGGAGAGATTATCATCATCAACAAATTGAAATTTCATGCCATTGGGAGTGACTTGAATTTCCCCTTCTTCATCACATAAATTTAAGGTTTCTATTTTATTGATAAAGCTCCGGCCTTTCTCCATCGCTTGGACCCGTTCAAACAGTAATACTACGGTTTTTGTTCCGGAGTTTCGGCCTTTTCGCAGACTAATTCCGCCGAGTTCCTCATCTAATCCCTTGATAAATTGTACAGAGACACTCACGAGTCGCACCCGCCTAAACGTCTCTCTTATCGTAGCATTTTTATGGGGGCGATCGCGCTTAATCTTTTACCCCGTCTAGGGTTTTGACTTCTCCCCTAGCGCCAACTCCAGCCCGATACTGGGGATTGGAACCAGGGCCAGGGCCTAGAAATAAAATGCAGGGAACAAGAAACGGCGTTTAAAGGCGATCGGGACTCGCCGGCCGACTACGACCAGTGGCTGGCCACGCAGCAGGCGCGCGTGGCCACCCGACGCTGAGGGCTACATGGCGACTCCCGCCCTGACGCAACGCCCGGGCACCTTCGACGCCGGCCACGCGGTGGCCGACGACCGGCCGTTGCCGACCTGGAACAGGAAGCCGCGCAGATCCCGCGCGGTGGCGGCGACGAGGCAGGTGCGGGACCGCTCGAGGTGCGCGTCCAACGCCTCCAGCGTGAACGCGTACGCCCGGAGCGTGTGCGGCGACGCCCCCTTCTCGGCCCTCAGGTGATCGACGAACCGCGCGCGCAGGACCGGCCCCGGGGGGTGGTCAGTAGAACAGCAGGGCCCAGTCCTCGGCGATGACATCGCCGCCATCT
>CBFGOM010000078.1:0-27398 GCA_965650385.1 uncultured Oscillatoriaceae bacterium | reverse complement strand
AGGGTTAAACTTAGGGGAGTATCATTTTGAAAAGTCACTAAGGGGGGAATATCGGCAAACTGAGGTTTTGCCAATTCATCTAAACCTGAACCGCCTTTAATAATGGGAATAAACCGCTGTTCTCGTTCCGCTTGTGGATTAATGGTATCTACGACGATTCCCAGGGTGTGAACGTATTTTTCCGTAGGTTCTACGAGTTGATTAGCGATTAAACAAGCTCCGTAAGAGATGGCATAGGCACTATTGGTTATATTAAAGGTTTGGTCAAAGCGGGAGTCGGTTTCCTTGATGGATAAGGCTTCAGAAATGGCGCGTTGAACGAGGAGAAATTGGGAGAATCCGCCGACTAAAAAGAGGCGGTCAATTTCTAAGTTTTGTTGCTGTAACCAAGCTTTTAAGCGGTTCATCACCCGGTGAATTCCGGCGGAAATGGGAGTGAAAGCTTCTAGGACTTCGGCGAAGCTGACGCTGTAGCCCCCTGCAAAGACATATAAATCGCGATCGCCATAAATATCCGGTTCTTTTAAACAGTTGATGAGTTTGCGTGTTCCTCGGCCATGAGAGCCAATTTTCACCGTTTCAAACTCTCGGAGTAAACGCAGAAATTCCGGATCAGTTTCATCTAACGGGTGGCCTTGTTTACGCTGGTAGGCGAGTTGGACACAGTGGCGATCAAAGGCAACTCCGGCAGAATCTAAACCGCGATCGCCCTCTCCATCAAAATAAAGCACCTCCACTTTTTTATCCCCATAAATCCGGCACAGACTCACATCAAAAGTCCCGCCTCCCATATCACAAACCAGCAAATTTCCGCTAAAGGGAACAACTCCCTCTTGTCGCGCGCGGCGTTGAATTTCCCAAGCATAATAAGCCGCCGCTGCCACAGGTTCACTCACTAGATGAATCAGCGGTAATCCTAACTGTTTAATTAAGGTTTGGAGCGATTCACGGCCCCGATTATAAATATCTCGCTGCCAAATTTCCGGAACCGAAACTACCAAGGCATTCACTGCCCCTTGTTGATTCAAGAAACTATAGGGATTTTCCTCAGAAATTAGCAGTTCCCGCAGGTAATCTGCCGTCACCGTACTCGGTGTGCGATCGCCTGCAAAATACTCGGAAAAATCAGCCAGAGGCAACCGCATTTTAAAATTGCCATAACTTTCCACCTCTGGATGATTCGCTGCCGTGGTCCTTGCCGCCATGCCAATTTCCACAAATCCCTCATCGTAGGCGATAAAGGAAGGGACATATTTATGACCGTCTGGCCCCCCATATTGGAAAGCATCCAGTTCTCCATTCGGACCCATGTAGGAGACGATCGAGTTAGTAGTGCCGAAATCGAGTCCGATATTGTAGCCTGTCATGATTCCTAAAGCGCTAGGGGTGATAGTCCAATCTCGCCGAGAGCTCCCGGGTCACTCTTCCATCAACGGGACCAGAAAGGCGGTTTCTGGCTCTCCTGGGGTGCGGATTGGCAGAGGGTTGGTGAAGAATCCCGGTTTTTCACCGCTGCCTCGACCCCATAGAACAAGTTTATTTTAAATGGCGATCGCCCCTGCTGACTTCCTTCAGTGAGTTTCTGTACTCTGGGATTCGGTTGCGCAATCCCTCGGGATGCCTCTTCCCAAACCTAACCGGACCCTTGAATGCCCCTGTTTTTTCGGACTCTGGACTTACGCAATTTTTTACATTCAATTCAAATTTAACAACTCTTTATTAATTAAAATTTAATCATAAATTTTCTATAAATTCATTGCAAAATATCAATTTTATTTCCTTTTTTAGATATCAAAACTACCACTCAACTTTTAATAATCTGACCAAATGTTAATGTATTTCATCACTGGAGGAACCGCTCTAAATGTATTAAATCCTGAAATCGGCGCTAAAGTGGTGTCTAATAGGGGCAGGACTATCGTTTAAGGGGAGTCCCCCATTGCATTTAGTCCCCAATCTCTCTGTTTTGGACGGTTCAGGACTTTCTACCTATGTTTAACTTCCAGAATTGGCAATTTCTGCGGGTATTCCTACTGAGTCTGACTTTAATTCCCTTGGCAACGCTACCGACAAGGGCGCAATCTTCTTTTAGCGATGTGCAAGGACATTGGGCGCAATCTTGCATTGAAACCTTGAAAACGCGGCGAATTATTAATGGATATGAGGATGGGACGTTTCGTCCCAATGCACCGGTGACCCGGGCGGAATTTGCAACAATGTTGGATGTGGCTTTTCCAAATGCAACAGCGGGACGGGATGCGGTTACTTTTATGGATGTTCCTAGTGCTTATTGGGCAACTCCAGCAATTCGGAGTGCTTATCAACGAGGATTCTTATCAGGATATCCAGGAAATCGATTTAATCCGACGCAAAATATCCCTCGGGTTCAGGCATGGGTGAGTTTGGTAAGTGGATTGAATTATGCTCCCCAAGGAGAACCTGAAAAGTTGTTATCTCAGATGTTTGATGATGGGGGACAAATTCCAAGTTATGCACGCAATGCGATCGCAGCGGCAACAGAAAAACGCCTGATTGTTAATTATCCCAATCTCCGCCGTTTAGATGCCAATCGCCCTGCGACTCGGGGAGATGTCTCGGCTTTCCTCTGTCAAGCTCTCATGGGACGCACTTCTCCTTTGCCTTCTGAGTATGTTGCCCTTGCACCAATTCCTATCCCAACCTCAGAAATTCGGGGGGTGTGGTTAACCAATATTGATAGCGATGTTCTATTTTCTAAAAGTAATTTAGAACGAGGCATAAAACGACTCGCTGACCTAAATTTTAATACAATTTATCCCACGGTTTGGAATTGGGGATATACGCTATATCCCAGTCAGGTTGCGCAACGGGCGACGGGAAAATCTATGCAGTTAGTCACGCCCATTGACCGCAATCATGACCTGAATTTGGGACAAGGGCGAGATATGCTCAAGGAGGCGATCGCTGAAGGGAAAAAAAATGGATTGCGGGTGATTCCTTGGTTTGAATTTGGCTTTATGGCCCCGGCTGATTCTGAATTAGCCCGCCGTCATCCCCACTGGCTCACGGAACACCGTGATGGGACCGAAGTGACAATGGAAGGAGAACATCCTCGGGTTTGGCTCAATCCCTTTCACCCCGAAGTCCAGCAATTTATCCTAGATTTACTCCTAGAAATTGTTACCAATTATGAGGTAGATGGCATCCAACTGGATGACCATTTAGGGTTACCTTCAGAATATGGCTATGATGATTATACCGTCAGCCTCTACAAACAAGAACATAACGGTAATTCTCCTCCGGCAGACCCAAAAGATCCAGCTTGGTTACGCTGGCGGGCCGATAAAATTACGGCCTTTAAGGAACGGATGTTTCGAGAAATTAAAGCGCGCAATCCCAAGGCCATTGTGAGTTTATCTCCCAATCCCCAAGAGTTTTCTTATGAATACTATTTAGCCGATTGGGCAACTTGGGAACAAAAAGGATTAGTGGAAGAAATTGTCTTGCAACTGTATCGGAATGATATTAATGTGTTTATTGAGGAGTTAGAACGGCCTGAAGTGCAAGCGGCCCGCCGCAATATTCCTGTTGGGATTGGAATTCTCAGTGGGTTACGCGGTCGTCCTATTCCCATGCGTCAAATTCAAGAACAGGTCGAAGTGGTTCGGGAAAAAGGATTTGCAGGGGTCTCGTTCTTTTTCTATGAAAGTATGTGGAGTTGGTCCGATGAAACGCCGGTGCAACGGGAACGGGGGTTCGGGCGATTGTTTCCGAATCGGGCCGATCGCCCCAGTGTGATTGATAACGAAAATTGGCAATCTAACCCGTAATAGGTTGGCCCTAAAGTCAACATTTGTTGATAATTTCCCCAATTTCCCCAAGGGCGATCGCCTCCTATCCAGAAGAAAACTTACCTCCAACCCTCGCGATGCCATAACGGTTAGTGGCAACACCTGGCAGGTGTTGCCCCTTGGAACATTTCAAACCCCCTGGGGGTCAATCCACGAGCAAAGACAGACCCCAGTTTGGCTAAATGCTGAATAGGGATTATTTTGTAATCATTCATCGATCCTTTTCTCTTAAAAATCCATGAAAAATTCCGCCAAAATTCAGGCCATTTTGTTGGGTCTCGGACTGGTCCTGACCTCTGGTTTCACCTTCCCCCAAGCGGCATCCGCTCAAAGACCCCTGGAAGCCCTAACCGAACGAGTTATAACGTACAAAGGTATAGTCTATCCCGTGATTCGCTCTTTGCCTGTGATTCTCGATCGCACTGGGGGGGCCGTCTCTCGGGGGAATATTATCACCACCGACAGCAGTTCCGATGGCCGTTATGAATTAGTCGAGTTAATTGGCGATATGAGTTCCCAGAGTATTTTCTCTTATACTGGACGCACCGCCTTCCGCCAAGCCCGCGTCAAAGATACCATCACCGGAGAAAAGATGGAAGCTTTAGTTCCCTTGATGATCCGTTATTTCTAAAAACTTGTTCGCGGCAGGGGAAAACGCCTCTGCCTCTCTCCTCACTTTAAAAAATAAACCTTAAAACCTCAGCAAAATGCTGGGGTTTTATTAATTGAACCCCTATTGTCCCAGGGGTGGCCCCTTAAAAATTTACGCGCACATTTGCCACTCGCCGTCCTCGACTGATGGTGAACACGGCGGAATCGGGACGGGTATTTAAAAACGCCAAAAGTTGCTCGATTCGCTGTAAACGAGTGCCATTCACCCCTAACAAGCGATCGCCGGACCGCAATCCAATTTGCGCCGCAGGAGAACCTCGTTCCACAGACTGAATCACTAAACCGGCATTGACCTCTATCCCTAACCGAGGCGGCGGAGAGGTTGACCGAGAGGGCGATGGGGAGGGCGTCCTAGAAGTCCCTTGGGCCACCGTCCGGGACCGATTAGCAGCGATAAAGTCCTGGGCAACCGTGGCACTTGTGGCAAACCCAATCCCAATATTACCCCCCCGATTCGGGCTTAAAATCGCCTTGTTGACCCCAATGAGTTCGCCATTGGAATTGAGCAAAGGACCGCCAGAATTACCGGGATTGATAGCGGCATCGGTTTGTAAATCTCCATTATCAGCAATTCGGCTAAGAATTCCGGTGGTAAAGGTTCCCGAGAGTCCAAAGGGACTGCCGATCGCATAAACCCGTTGACCGACTTGGATCCCATCTCGACTCGCCACCCGTAATGCAGGCAAAGGATCGCTGGTTCTGAGTCGGACTAAGGCTAAATCATTGCGGCGATCGGTGGCAATCACATCCCCCGCGTAAGTCTGTCCCGTACTCGTGAGCACTTCCACTCGGCCATTGCGCGCTGAACTCACCACATGATCATTCGTTAAAACGAGGCCATCAGCACTGATAATACTGCCAGACCCTGCACCTCGACCCACGCGGATGGTCACTACCGAAGGACTCGCCTGCTGATAGACATTGATGCTGGTTTGTTCATCCGCACTAAAGGCGGTGGCAACGGTGGAGAAAGGAGGACTCACCAGACTCGACGTGGCGATCGCCCCAGCGGTGAGAATACTCAATAATAACCTCTGTGGTTTCATGCCTTTAACTCTTGCGGTATGGATTCAAAATATTGACTCAAAATATAGAATTTGTAGACGTTGCTAGACCCTAGCAGTTCCATTTCCTGGGGCGATCGCCTCAGCCTTTCAGCTACTATAAGATTGCCTTTCTTAATTTTCATCGCAACAGACGGACCTAGACCCGGCGATCGTCCTTGGAGGAGTTGAGGTCACCGGCTCACAGTTCTGTTCCCTGGTACTCAATCCAACCCTCTTAGATTTTAGCCTGTTTAGCCATGACTTTGAACCGGCGAACCTTTAACAAAAATGCCCTAATCTTTTTAATGGGTTCTGCACTGCCGCCCATTCTCCAAGGATGTCGTACTCCAACCCGGACTACACCGCCAAAGAAGTTGTCACCTACCGTTAATAAAACCGTCCAAGGGGCGATCGCCGGACTCTCCCCAGACACCGAATTATTAATCCCCACCTTTCTGGGCAACGATCACCGGAGATTTTATGGTAGAGGGATACCCCAAGGATTAAACCTCCTCGATAAATTTGCCCTAGGAACCGGCAGAACCCGAGTCGGCACCTCCTGGCGGACTTGGAGTGGTGCCGGATGGACTGGACAACCCACCCTCACCCGAGACCAAGGCAAAGTTTATCTCACCCTCGGCGCTTATGATCACAGCTTCAGAAAAATTGATATTGAAACTAACGAAGTCATCTGGCGCTATCAATTTGATGATGTTATTAAAGGCAGTTCCAGTCTTTATATCGATGAAAAAGCCTCCGAAGAAAATCGCATCGTCATCTTACAAGGCAGTCGCTTAGGCATTCACAATTCCCTCGATTCCGGCGGTCCTATTCCCAGCTTTCGTGCCCTTTCTTTTAGAACCGGCAAAGAACTCTGGAAGCTCGACATCAGAAAAACGGCCAGTTATAGTCGAGATAATGATAGCAGTGCCTTAGATTTAGGCAATGGTATCTTATTCAATGCCGGAGAAAATGGCATTGGATATTTCCTGAATAGTGCCACCGATACTGCTACTTTAAAATCTGGCATCCGTCAACCGGAAATTTTAGGGGAAGTTCAACTCTATGAAGCCGGGGATAGTCTCCGACAGGGAGGAAATATTGTCACTGAATCGTCCCCCGCCCGACTCGGAAACCAACTATTTGTAGCCTCGGGTTCCGGCCATATTTATGGCATAAACCTAGAAACCCAAGAAATTATCTGGGATTTTTTCACCGGGTCAGATATGGATGGCAGTGTGGTTATTTCTCAAGAAAATAAACTATTTTGTGCGATAGAAAAACAATATATTCCCGGCCAAGGAGGAGTTTTAAAGCTCGACCCGACCCAACCAGAAGAGAAGGCTGTCAATTGGTTTTTTCCTACAGAAAATCGTAATTTTAGTGGATGGGAAGGGGGAATGATTGGGTCCGTTGCCCTCAATGATGAATATAATCCCCGTGGAGAACTCCCAGCCTTATTTGCCATTACTGCCATTGATGGTTACCTCTATATTGGGTCTCAAACTCAAATTACGGGTGAAAAAGTTAAAGGACCTTGGCTCAAACCAGAGTATGATACTCCGTTGATTTTATTTAAAACCAATATTGGGGGTTCGATTTCTACGCCAATTTTTACCGAAGGGAATAAACTCATTGCTGCCGGATATAATGGAGTGTATTTGTTTGATTTACACTGGGAACAAACCCAGGGAAATAGGTCAAATGCAGTCCCTAATCAACGAGGAGAGTTTTATCGGTTAAAAGTAGAAAAATTAGGACATTTTTTACCTGGTATCTCCTTTGAAGCTACCCCAATTGTGTGGGATGGCGTGGTTAGAATTTGCGCCCGCGATGGCTGGATGTATTCTCTCGGATAAGTTTTTCTTTTTTTTCGGGAAGACTAAAGCTGTTATTAAAACTACTAGAGGGCTGGCAAAATTCTAAAAAGCCCCCCTTAATAATGGGGGTTGGGGGTATCAAATTGGGAGTTTACAAAATGTTTATTCAAGAAAGAGAGAGGTTATTATTAGAAAATGAAAATTCAGGATATACTAGAGGGTAAAATCTGGGAAAGTATAGAGGTGGAGAATTATGATTAAGTCTTGGATGGTGATTGCGGCGATCGCGGTTTTAGTGGCGGGAGGCGGTAGTGCATTGACGGGGGCCGATATTCGCTGGTTTAATCGCTTGCAACGTCCCCGATGGTTGACCTTTGAACGGGCAATTCCTATCATTTGGACTATCATTTTTATCTGTGGCGGTTGGTCCGCTTATCTCGTGTGGGAAGCCGCCCCCAGAACTCAACTAAGTTGGGTCTTAATGGTCTTTTATTTAGTGCTAGAAATTGTTACAATTTCTTATACCCCTGTCATGTGTAAGTTCCAAAGCCTCACCGTGGGAACAATTATTGGGGCAACGGGAGGTTTATTAAGCTATTTATTAGCATTAAGTGTTTGGCCTATTTCAACTTGGGCGGGGGTTTTATTAATTCCTTATATGATTTGGAGTCCAATTGGTACTTATACCACTTGGGCAATGGTTCAGCTCAATCCAGAGGACCGCTAAGGAAAATATAGAAATGAGTCAGGTGCGTAAGCCGAAATCACGCACCTAATTTAGTCTTCGTAATTAAGCAGCAGCGGACTCTTTTCGTTCAGATTGGTATGCTTCAATCTGTTTTTGTTTTGCTAAATATTCCGCCAATTGACTTTCAATTTGGTCTCGAACAATAGTGCGATATTCGCTAAAATGTTCAAAGAGTCCGCACACTGCTAAATAATGGTCCACTACCCGGGGATTATGGCGGAGAATTGTAGCCAAATATAACCAGAATTTCCAACGAGTGGGACGGACTATTCCTTGTCGCCAGCAAATCGTTAAAAATGCCCGAATAGTGGGCCAGTTGAAGCGACGCCGAGCTACTGGATTTCGAGGTTTGCCCATCATCATAAAATGGCGGTAGGTTCGGTCTAAATAGCGTTGAGGATCATAAAGTTGCCAAAATCCATCAATGTATTCCCGGGCAATCTCTTCCAGAGGTCGGGTGGGAATGAAGTTCATTAAGGTCGTTTGGTTTCCGTTAGCAAGTTCGGTATTTAAGCGCCCTTCTTTCTGTAATCGATGCCAGAGTGCAGTATGGGGAAGGGCTTGCAACATACTGAACATCGCCATTGGAATGGAGGTATTTTCGACAAACTGGACGATGCGATCGCCTGCCCCCGGTTTTTCCCCATCAAAACCAATAATAAATCCCGCCATCACCCGCATTCCTGCTTCAGTAATCGCTTGAACTGAATCACTCAGAGAATCTCGGGTATTTTGAAACTTTTTAGTCAGGGTCAGGCTGTCTTCGTCCGGGGTTTCAATTCCTAAAAACACGACATAGAAATTGCAATCCACCATCATTTGCAGCAACTCTGAATCTTGGCCCAAATCAACTGAGGCTTCCGTAATTAACCGGAAGGGATAGCCATTTTTTTCTTGCCAACTTTTCAACGCTTTGAGCAAAAGTTTAACGTTTCGCTTATTGCCAATAAAGTTGTCATCGACCAAAAAAACGGCTTGAGTAAACCCCAATTCTAAGAGGCGATCGAGTTCCGCTAAAATTTGCGAGGGATGTTTAGTGCGAGATTTGCGTCCGTAGAGGACAATAATATCGCAGAATTCGCATTGAAAAGGGCAACCCCGAGAAAATTGAATTGCCATCGTATCATAGGCATGACGATCCAATAAATCAAAGCGGGGGATAGGGGTTTGCGTCACGTCGGCTTTTTCACCATTGGCGCTGAAAGTGCCGGTTTTTTCTCCTCGTTTTAGGGCTTCAACAAACAGAGGAAGCGTGATTTCTCCTTCATCTAAAATCAGGTAATCGGCACCGGCGGCGGCAGCTTCCCTGGGGAGGGATGTTACATAAGGGCCACCGACAGCTACAGGCTTAGAACGCCGTTTCGCTTCACGAATCAGGGCCAGGAAATCTTCTTGTTGAACAATCATGGCCGATAAAATCACTAAATCTGCCCATTCCCATTCTTCCTCAGTGATGTCACGAATATTGCGATCGGCGAGTTTATAGTCCCATTCCTGGGGTAACAAAGCCGCAACAGTGACTAAACACAGGGGAGGTAGTAGGGCTTTGCGATCGACTAAAGCTAAAGCTTTTTCAAAGGACCAGAAACTTTTCGGAAAAAGTGGATATAAAAGTAAGACACGCATGAGTTGTTTCCGATATACAATAAGGACCCGGAATGCAAAGACTCGATGAATTGGTTCTTGTCCTTTAATATAGGCGAAATTTTTAAAAATGGCCGGGTTTTCAAAAAAGGTTATCTTAAAATAAGGGTTGAGGTTAAAAATCCGGGGTCAATGGTCTTTTTCAGATGATGCTAGAGGTTGGGTACAGTGCTGAATTAAAAAAGAGCTGAGTATTCACCACTCAACTCTTGGATAGAAATAGTTAAAACGTTTATCAGGGTAGGGATTTAGTCGCCTATTTTTTGTTTCAAATCAGGATAGGTGCTGCGATCGCCAGGTCGAACAATCCGACTTTCTCCATCGGTAGCGGTGACATTTTCATAAACCCCATCATCCCGTTTAACCAACTTGCTGAACCCTTGACTTTTGAGTTCGCTGTTGCCGGTGGGAAACATCACCGCTGGGGCACAGATCAACCGTCGCACAGGTGCAGATAGAGGCGTCTCACCCGGTTCGAGGTTTGCCAAGTGGCACAATTCTCCCCAAGTTTGCGCTTTATCTTTAATGGAGTGAGTCACGTCCAATTTTTGATTGGTACTAGGACAGAAATAAGTATAGAGCGGCATAATCTGTCTGATGCAGTTAATGGGTATATGGTTTGACACTTGACTCTTAAGGTCCCTTTAATCATAGCAGATAAGGGAGATGGGGGAGATAGGGGAGATGTTCAACGTCCCGACTTCAGTCGTTTTTTCCTCCCCATCCTCCCTATCCTCCCTATCCTCCCTATTCTCCCCATCTCCCCCATCCTCCCCGATCGCGCCATCTAAGCGTTAAAATTTAAGCGCCAAACTTTCAACGGTGCTATGACGAAACTGATTATTCAAATTCCCTGTTATAACGAAGAACAGACTCTGGGACTTACCCTTAGTGAACTGCCGCGTCAGTTACCGGGGATTGATAAAATTGAGTGGTTGGTGATTGATGATGGCAGTCGCGATCGCACGGTGGAAGTGGCTAAAGCTTGTGGTGTGGACCATATCGTTCGCCTTGCTAATAATCAAGGTCTAGCTAAAGCTTTTATGGCAGGATTAGAAGGGTCTCTAAAAGCTGGGGCGGATATTATTGTAAATACGGATGCAGATAATCAGTATTGTGCTGAAGATATCCCGGCTTTGATTCAACCCATTTTATTAGGAAATGCGGAGATTGTTATCGGGGCACGACCGATTCAAGAAATTGAACATTTTTCCCCAACTAAAAAATTCTTACAACGTCTGGGAAGTTGGGTAGTGCGTCTGGCTAGTAATACGAGAATCCCCGATGCACCTAGCGGCTTTCGGGCCTTTAGTCGGGATGCAGCGATGCAGGTCAATGTTTTTAATCAATATACCTATACCCTAGAAACAATTATTCAAGCGGGACAGAAAGGGATGGCGATTACTTCGGTTCCCATCCGCACGAATGGAGAGTTAAGACCGTCTCGATTAGTCAAGAGTATTCCTAGTTATATTCATCGCTCTATTTTAACGATTTTTAGAATTTTCATGACCTATAAACCCCTACGGTTTTTCCTAATTTTAGGAAGTTTTCCGTTAAGTTTAGGGGTGGCTTTGGGGGTGCGCTGGTTAGGGTTCTTTTTAATGGGAACGGACCGGACTCGAATTCCTAGCTTGATTTTAGCGGCTATTTTAATTCTGATTGGGGTGCAGTTGATTATTCTCGGTTTAGTGGCTGATTTATTAGCGGTGAACCGCAAGTTGCTGGAAGATATTCAACGGAGGATGCGGCGGGCAGACTATAGGAAACCCCAGGAAAAATAAAGGGCGATCGCCTTTTATTTTTCCTAAGTGGTTTAAAATTGGGTAGTTCCCTTGCTCTGAGAGGGTATGCAGGCGCCGAATAGAGGTGAACTGCCCAAAAAGTAGTGGGTTCATAAGCGGCTAAATTTTGGGGGTTAAATCCGACTTCTGGAGGGTTAGCTAAATGAGGGGAATCCAGGGGTTAATCCAGTTGGCAAATCAATGAAAAAGTCGGCAGCCGGAGTTAATGGGCTTTTTTTGACCTATTCGGTATCAGCTATTAACGTGAGGTTCGAGTGTTCCTGGCGATCGCATTAGGGTAATTTTAATAGCCTGGAATCCATGCACAACAGGCAGCTATTTGTCGAAAATCTGAGGGGATTTGTATAAGTCTGTCTCGGACTGAATAACTGAGGCCAAGTTTTTTAAAATGTAACCTAAATTACTCTTTGGTGGCTAAAATTTAGCAGTTTTTAGAGGCTTTAATTATAATCACGAAAGTGAGGCAGTCCAAGAAAATTTAAGATTTAATTAAGCTTCAAATTTTACGAGTAGGGGTTAGAATTAGGGACAAAGTTAGTGTTTATCTAAACTATTGGTAAAAAATAAACAATGAGTGTCATCTTCCTAAGGGTAGATTAAAAGGCTTGCCGGGGAGAAATAGCCTTCTGCCTTTCGGGGTGAAGGGTGAAAATCCGAACTCGGCTGGGATCAAAAGTTGAGGAAAAGGTCGAGAGAAGGAGAGGAAGGCTCGAACAAAGTTCGCTGGCGGTGATTGATGAAATGTACTCAATATCAACGTGATTCGTATGCTCCAGGGAATGGGAATCTATCGCTATAGCGAGACGGTGTTAACCGGCAGCTACGCTCCTCACATAGTGGGGCTGTCAATGGGGATAGCGATCGCGATATGTTATCGGATGATTGCCCTAGAGGGACTAAGGAAGACAGAAACGCGATCGCACCGAGGCGACTTGACCCCAGGTGCGGCGATCGCCTTAGCTGGGTTGACTGGAATGTATTTAACCGGACTCCTCCTCGGAACGAGGAACGCACCGTTTGCTCAGGAGGTTAGGATAATGCTGTCCCTGTTGGTGATGGCGATCGCGGCGGGGATCGAAGTTGCGATTATTAATGGTGAAGTCATGAAACGGGACATCTTGAGAGTTGAGCATCAAATTAGGGGAAGGGCGATCGCGACCCCAGTCCTCTGGATCCTTGCTGTAGCCCCAGGGGTTAGCCTCATCCTCCTGAACCTCTTCGATGGGGCTGGAATTGCCTCGGCATTTTCGAGAGTCGTTTGGGACTCCCTGGCAATGGCAACGGCGATCGCCAACCTGGTCCTAGTCAGCATCATCTCTCGTTCCAAAGGGTTCAAAACTGGGAGCAACGAACCGCCCCAAACCCGCCCACTCACGCCGATTCGCGATCGCCAACAGCCCCCCAATCGCTCACGGTTCGAGATGACTACTCGTTCAGACGTTGAAGCCGAATTAGCACAAACTAAAACCTTTCTCAACTCAGTCATTGAAAATATGCCCCTCGGCTTATTTATCAAAGATGCCAAAACCTTGCAATTTATTCGGTGGAATAAAGCCAGTGAACAACAATTTGGCTATTCCCAAGATCAAGTGTTAGGCAAAACTGACTATGACCTTTTTCATCCAGAAGAAGCCGATTTTTTTATTCAGAGCGATCGTCAAGCCCTTTTAACCCAAGAAATGGCCGATATTCCCGTAGAAACCGTTCAAACTCCACATCAAGGGATGAGATTGCTTCATACCCGTAAAGTTCCGATTATCGATGAAACTAACACCCCTCAATATCTCATGGGAATTTCTGAAGACATTACCGATTGGGTAGAAGCCCAGGAGGAAATTATCAAGCAGAATCAACGTGCTCAACTCTTTGCAGAATTGACCATTAAAATTCGTCAATCCTTAGATATTGGCGAAATTCTCCAAACCACCGTTGAAGAAGTCCGACAAGTTCTCCACGCCGATCGGGCGATCGTCTTTCAACTGATGGCCGATGGAACCGGAATTGTGGTCAAAGAAGCCGTCGTTGAAACCTGTCAGCCGCTATTAGGAAATCAGATTACTGATACTTGCTTTCCTAAAAGCTATTTAGAACAATACAAACAGGGGAGAGTCAACGCCATTTCTGATGTCGAGTCCGCAGAAATTCACGCTTGCTATCGGGACTTGCTCAGAAGAATTGGGGTCAAAGCTAACCTGGTGGTGCCGTTACTCCAAAGGGATGCCCCAGAAGATCCCCTACGGGAACGATTGTGGGGATTACTCATTGCCCATCAATGCTCTACCCCGCGCCAGTGGACACAATTTGAAACGGAACTGTTACAACAACTTGCCAATCAAGTCAGCATTGCCCTGTCTCAAGCCCAACTGCTGGCGGAGCAAACCCGCATCTCCCAAAAGCTGGCGAAACAAAACATTATTTTAGCTCAAATGAAACAAGCGGCAGTTGCTGCTAATCGGGCCAAAAGTGAATTTTTAGCCAGTATGAGTCATGAAATTCGCACCCCGATGAATGGGGTGATTGGGATGACGGGATTGCTTCTAGCAACGGAATTAACCCCCCAACAAAAACACTATGCGCAAACCATTTTTTCCAGTGCAGAACATTTGTTGACAGTTATTAACGATATTCTCGATTTTTCTAAATTAGAAGCCCGAGAAATGAATCTCAACCCGATTGATTTCGAGTTGGATGAATGTATAGAATCCGTGGTGGATTTGATGGTTGCGCCTGCCCAGGAGAAGGGACTAGATTTAGGAATTTGCATCGATCGCAACGTTCCTCGGCATCTATTTGGCGACCCGGCACGGCTGCGGCAAATTTTGCTGAATTTAGTCAATAATGCGATTAAATTTACGGAAGTTGGAGAGGTGTCGATCGCCGTCTGTACCCTCTCAGACGATTCCATTTTGGAAGCAGATTCCCATCCAGTAGAGCCCAATTCCGTGACCTTGCAATTTGCAGTTACGGATACAGGGATCGGGATTTTACCCCAGGATCAGACTAAGTTGTTTCAATCTTTTTCTCAAGTGGATAGTTCCTCCACTCGCCAGTATGGTGGGACTGGGTTAGGACTGGCTATCTCTAAACAATTAGTGGAACTGATGGGGGGCGAAATAGGGGTTGAGAGTGCATTGAATCAAGGGTCTACCTTTTGGTTTACCGTAACCTTGCCAGTCCAGCAAAATCTCACAGAACGGGAAAATTCCCCGGGTACAACCCTGAAGATGGAATCTCTCAAACTGTTGGTTGCCGATGAGAGTGAGATGCATCGTCAGTCGGTCCAGCATTTTGCCGATCGCTGGGGAATTACAGTGGATCAAGTCACGGACCCCGACAGTGCCCTGAATGCCTTGCGGGGGGCTGCAGCCCAGGGAACTCCCTACCATGCGCTGTTGGCAAGTGTGAACCTCTTGGAGGGCGATCGCTCAACCCTGTTACAAGCGCTCAAGAAAGAACCCAATTTAGCCACAACGCGGACGATCGCCTTGGCTCAGTTTAATCAACGGGCGATCGCGGAAGCCTTAGCCCCCCATTGGATCAGTGCTTATATTATCAAACCCTTACGGGGGTCTCAGTTTGTGGAAAGCTTGCAACAAGTTTTAGCGCCCCAAGTGGCTGTGAGCGATCGCCCCCGAAGGTCTCAGGGAGAAGCTTTTTCCTTGGCCCCTGCCCCTTTGTCCCCCCTCAAAATCTTAATTGCCGAAGATCACGAAATCAATCAACAAGTGATCGTCTTTCAACTCAATGCCTTGGGCTATCATGCCGATTGTGTGAATAATGGTCTCGAAGCCCTCGATCGCCTTGCTAGGGAAGATTATGATCTCGTGTTTATGGATTGTCAGATGCCCCAAAAAGACGGCTATGAGGTAACCCGAGAACTGCGGCAGCGGGAAGGAACCCGCCGTCATACCATCGTCATCGCCCTGACTGCTCATGCGCTCAATAGCGATCGCCAAAAATGTCTGGAGGCAGGAATGGATGACTATATTAGTAAACCGGTCCTCCTCGAACAATTACAGGCAGCACTTGATCGCTGGATTCCTCAGATCCTCCCCCTAGGGCGATCGCAGTCGCCTTTGCCGGAGAACCCCCTACTGGATGCTACAGTTAGTCCTCATGTGAACAGTTCTAGCTTGGAACGATCCGGGTCCTTATCCCCCAGAGAGTTACCCCAGGAAATCCTTGAAGATTCGCCCCTGGATTGGAACCGTCTCCAAGAGATTTCCCGAGGTAAACTTGAATTACAAGAGCGCCTGTTAAGAGCCTTTGTAGACAGCTTGCGGGGGGATATTGAGGTCATGCGTTCCGCCTGCGATCGCCAGGATTGGAGTACGGTTGAGTTAAAAGCGCACCGGATTAAAGGCGCCAGCCTGAATATGGGGGCTCGGGCGATCGGGGCCATTTCCACCGAAATTGAGAACCAAGTGCGGGACCAGGTATTTGAAAAGATTACCCCCTTGTTATTGCAGTTAGAATCTCAAGTTGAGCGCCTGGGAACTTGCACTCAATCGCTTCCCCCTCGATAAGTTGAGCCTCCATAAGACTCGGCTTTTGTTACAAATTGCTTGATTCAGTTCCGGGGCAAATTTCGGGTCAGTCTTTTATAACAGGATGGAGGTTGAACCGGAGAGAACCCACTTATGATCGGGATAAGCTATTGATCCGGAATCCGGTTGTCAAAGGTCTATAAAAACCCCCACGCTCAAGGGTCGGGCTACAGGGACAAAGCCAGCGGGTGCAGACTAAAGAGAGAAAATCGACTTTGAACAACCGGATGGGGTATGAATTGATAAACTATGTGTGAAATCAATAAAACTGTCGTGACCTCATTTAAACTGCCTACTTGCTTATCCCTCTTGCGATCGCCCATTTGGATTTTCGACCTCGAACAGTTGCAATTGTGGTGGGCGAATCCTGCTGCGTTGCAACTTTGGGGCGCAGCAACTGTGGAAGAACTCAAACAACGAGATTTTCGCGAGATTTTAGGGGCAACTCGCCCCCGATTAAAGGGCTATTGCAAACGGTTTAAGTCGGGGGAAACGGCGATCGAACACTGGACATTTTATCCCCAGGGAGAAGCGGTGCAAATTCCCTGCCTCTGTTCTGGGATAGAGATTGACCCAGGACGTTTGGCCCTGTTGGTAGAGGGGGTGAGTCCGGGGATTCTCCCTCACAGCGGCATTGTTAACCCACTCATGCCGGGGAAGACGGTACCGGAGAAACCGGCTTTAGGACCCCTGGGACTCGCCCTCCGTCAGATTACCGATCCTCTCACGGGCCAAACTATTGTCCTAATTCAGGAGAATGATGGCCCAGATACGGGAGGCGATCGCCCGCAATCCGCACATCTCCCCGAGGTGCTGAACCCTTCCCCTACGGGTGTTCGGGACCCGGGTAAACAACAGTCAGGGGAAGAGAGTCTGGAAGAAACTATTACCCTGCAACAAGCGATTTTAGATAGTGCCAACTACTCGATTATCTCCACAGGCATTGATGGGATTATTTATACATTTAATGCCACCGCTGAACGTTGGCTGGGTTATCCTGCCGAGGAAATGGTCGGCAAAATGACTCCAGCAATTCTCCATGACCCAATGGAAGTGGTCCAGAGGGCGCAGGAACTCTCTGAAGAACTGGGGGTAGAGATAGCACCTGGATTTGATGTATTTACAGCCAAAATCCAGCGGGGGAAACCGGATGAATACGAATGGTCGTATATCCGCAAAGATGGGAGTAGGTTTCCAATCGTATTATCTATTTCGACCGTGCGCGATCGCACCGGAGAAATTACCGGATTTTTGGGGATTGCCAGCGACATCAGCGATCGCAAACGAGTCGAAGCACAACAGCGGGAAACTGAAGCGGCATTGCGATCGCTCATTGAAGTGCAAGCGGCGGTGGAGTTGAGCCTGCAAGAGCGTCTTGAGCGAATGTTAGCAATGGGTTCTGAGCAATTTAAGTTAGAAATAGGGATGCTAGGTCGGCTGGAGGGCGATCGCGGCGATCGCATCGAGATTATCGCCGCTTGTTATCCTCCGACCCGTTTGTTTAAGCTCTTTCCCGGTGATGCACTCAATTTAAGTCACACCTATGACGCTTATACTCTCTCAGAACAAGCTACACTCTGTATCGAATCCGCTGCCCAATCTGAGGTATGGCGAACCCATCCCGCCTATCAAGTCCGTAAACTTCAGGCTTATATTGGCACACCAATTTTTGTAGCGTCGGAACTGTACGGCACCCTCAGCTTTGTCAGCCACACCCCCCGAGAGACGGCTTTTAAAGATAGCGATCGCCAACTGGTGACCTTGATGGCACAGTGGATCGGTGGAGAACTTGAACGAGATATAGCCCAGAATGCATTCCAAGCGGAATATCAACGCACGTTGTTACTAGGACAAATTACCCGGGAAATTCGCCAAAGTTTAGATTCTCAGCAAATTTTACAAACCGCAACGGATTTAATGGGGCGGGGTTTTCATCTCAATCGTTGTGTGATTCTCTCTTATACTCAGGAAGGGAGTACGGTAGATACGGTGGCAGAATATGTAGAACCCGGGTATCCCTCGATGATGGGGATGAAAATTCCGGTGGAAGGGAATCCCTACATTCAAAAGGTATTTGCCCTAGATTGCGCTGTAGCATCGGATAATGTGACTGTTGATCCCTTGCTACGGGAAGCACTCCCCTTGTGTCAACAGGTTCAAATCAAGTCGATGTTAGCTGTTCGCACCTCCTATCAAGGAGAACCCAATGGGACAATTGGCTTCCATCAATGCGATCGCTTCCGCCATTGGGAACCCCAGGAAATTGAGCTACTTGAAGCCGTTGCTGTGCAACTGGGTATCGCGTTAGCACAATCGGAATTACTGGTTCGAGAACGAACCGCGCGATCGCAACTTGCTGAACAAAATGAAGCCTTAAAACAAGCCCGAGAATCCGCTGAAGTCGCCAACCGGGCTAAAAGCGAATTCCTCGCCACCATGAGTCACGAAATCCGGACTCCCATGAATGCTGTAATTGGCATGACGGGGTTATTACTGGATATGAATTTAACCGAGGAACAGCGGGATTATATTGATACCATTCGCACTAGTGGGGATGCTTTACTCACGATTATTAATGATATTCTGGACTTCTCTAAAATTGAATCCGGAAAACTGGAACTAGAAAATCATCCGTTTAATCTCCAAACTTGCATCGAAGAAGCCTTAGATTTATTTGCCCCCAAAGCCGCTGAAAAAGGGCTGGAATTATTATATCAAATTGAACTCAATACCCCCCAAAATATTATCTCCGATGTCACGCGGTTGCGGCAAATTTTAGTGAACTTAATTGGAAACTCGGTCAAATTTACCCAAACCGGCGAAATCGTCATCTCAGTGAGTGCCACTCCGTTACCCTCTCCAGAGTCTCCGTTTGAAATTGTCACTCCTTTAGTTATGGCGGAAGGGGAAACTTTCTCGGGGTTACAGTCGCGATCGCCACAGGAGTCTACCCCGGTTGCTTATGAGTTTCAATTTACCATTCGAGATACGGGAATTGGGATTCCCTCCCATCGTCGCGATCGCCTCTTTTTGCCCTTTTCTCAAGTCGATGCCTCCACCACCCGTCAGTTTGGTGGGACGGGACTAGGACTCGCAATTTGCAAGCGCTTAAGCGAATTAATGGGGGGTCGAATGTGGATTGAAAGTCAAGAAGGGGTCGGTTCTAGCTTTTACTTTACCCTAATTGCTCACGCGAACCCCAAGGCGATTCATTCCCCAGACTATCACCAAAGCGATCGGCCCTTCCTCAAGGGTAAAAAACTTCTAATCGTCGATGATAACGCTACCAATCGACAAATTTTGCTCAAACAAACTCAAAATTGGGGAATGCTTCCTCACGCTGCTGCATCCGGTTCCGAAGCCTTAGCCCTTTTAGAAGTCAGCCCTCATTTTGACCTCGCCATTTTGGATATGCAAATGCCTGGAATGGACGGATTAACCCTCGCTTCCCAGATTCAAAGCCATCCCCAATGGCAATCTCTCCCCTTAGTCATGTTCACTTCAATGGGTAAACCGGAATCATTAGACGTGAATGGAATTTCTGTTGAATTTGCAGCCTTTATTAATAAACCTATTAAACAATCTCTGCTTTACAATACGTTAGTTAAGGTTCTGGATGAAACCCTCTTGAACCGTCCCATTAAATATGAATCTAGCCTCCGTTCTCAAAAGTCTCTGATTAATGCGGACATGGCAAAGCAGATTCCGTTAAGGATTTTATTAGCTGAAGATAATATCGTTAATCAGAAAGTTGCCCTAAGAATCTTGGATCGCATGGGATATCGGGCGGATGTCGCCAACAATGGAATTGAAGTCTTAGAAGCCTTGCATCGGTTTTCTTACGATGTCATTCTCATGGATGTGCAAATGCCCGAATTGGATGGGTTAGAAGCAACTCGTCAAATTTGTAAAAAATATGCCGATCGCTCGCACTCAAATAAGCCAAGAATTATCGCCATGACTGCCAATGCGATGCAAGGCGATCGGGAAATTTGTCTCGCGGCTGGAATGGATGACTATATCACCAAACCCATTCGCCTGGAAGAGTTAATCAAAGCATTATCTTTAGTCAAAGGGTAATACTTCCCCTTCCTCCAAGGTGATTTTTTACGCTTTATTTTGTTGATTAGGACAGTCCAGGGATGGGGGGTAATTTTTTTAACTGGGGCTGAACGTGCTTTTGCCACAAGGGGTTAAAAGTTTCAGGGAAGACCATTTTCCAGGTAAAACCCAAGACTGTGATCATGAATGCTGCCATGACTAAGGCGGCAAGTCCGGTACTCAACTGAGCAAAAATATTGGTTTTCTTGGGTTTGACATAAAATCCGCGTCGGCGATTTTGGAGGACATAAGCCGAATCATCCATGATTTCTTCCTGGACGGGGACGGGTTGAGTTCGTTTGGCTGTAGGACGCTTGGCAGCAGGTTTGCGGGAGACAGGGGCTTTTTTGTTACCTCTGGAGGGCGATCGCGCGTTGGATGCGGTACTCATTCCGGAGGTGTCATCGCTTTGTTGCCATCTCTCCACCTGTTGAGTCACTACCTCCGGTTCTTTCTTCGCCCGCGCCCACTGTAACAACATCGCGGAGGTAATTCCACAGAGATTATCTTGCCGTAAGGCAGCAATTCGTTTGAGTAGGGGTTGTCCATTGCAGACAAAGACAACGATCGCATCTTCCCGTTCTAGGGCCACACCATACGCTGCCTCAGCCATTTCTAAACTTAATCGGGCGGTGAAACTTAGGGCGGCCCCTTCCGGTGGTGTTAATTTGCGATGGGTGGCAGTGGCGGTGGTTTGCTGCCAGCCACTTTTAGGCCAAAATGCCATAAATTCTTTTGCTGCCTTCTCCTGTCCCGGTTCCGCTGCGCGATCGGCAAAATCTTGGAGGGTATCAAAGACAACTTTGGGGAGAAAACAACTCCCTACCCGTTTGTAATCTTTCCAAACTTTCGTATCACCGGCTAATAGAGAGGTTGTATCAAAAACAAGTAATATCTGGGGTCGAGCACTCATGATGTTAAAAGGGGGTAAAACATAAAAAGAAAAGCGGGAACGCCATACCAGTGGTTTTTTAAAAAAAAGAGAACAAGAAACCGGGTTTCTCGCCCAAACTTATTGCTCATGACGTAAAGATTTTTTCAAGAAACCCGGTTTCTAACTTCTATTGTATCGAGGACCTCAGCATTTTTCTTCGGTCCTGTCCCCTGGCTTTCTCTTTCTATTATTATCCGCCAATTCCTAAACGACCGGCCAAGGAGGTACTCAAGGGGAGTAAGGTGGCGATCGTCAAAAATAAGGCTAACAAAGCCAAGGCTGCCCGGGCATCATCGGGTTCTTTAATTTCGTTCAAACTGGGGCGTTCTAAACCCCGTTGTAGGAAGAGAATCACGATCGCCCAATATAAAGCTAGGGGATTGAAGAAGGCTGCGATCGCTAGGACAATTAAGGTGGCGATCGTCGCCCGTCCAGCTAGGGTCCGTCCGTACACAGACTGGACGATCCGGCCCCCATCCAGTTGACCCGCAGGCAGGAGATTAATGGCGGTAATCACTAATCCTAGCCAACCAATCACCATCATCGGATGCACGGGAACCAAGGGTTGATTTAATGCTGGACCTAGGACCACTTTTGCTAAAGTCCCAACTAATACAGACCCTTGGAAAAACTCCGCCGGAATTTGGAACAAGCTGCCCTCATGGGACAGGAGTAAACCCACAATTAGCATAGCCAGAGAAACTAATCCACCCGCAGCAGGTCCGGCAAAGGCAACATCAAACAACACAGTTCGGTTTGGCAAGAGGGTTTCAAAGCGATTAATGGCCCCAAAGGAACCGATTTGCCAAGTGGGGATGAAAAAGGGCCAGCTTAAGCGGACGTTATTTTTCTGCGCGATAATTCGGTGAGCAATTTCATGAGAAAGCAAGACTGCCCAGATTCCCAGGGTTAGGGGGAGCACTTCCCCAAGGCGTTGGGGATTGGTAAAGAAGTCAAATCCGAGGAATAATCCAGCGGTTTCTAAGGTGGTGATCACGGTAGCAACCCCTAAAACCACGGCTAGGATTTTTTGTCCTGGGGTGGTGGGTTTGGGGTCAGAAGTGCTGGGTAAGACGATCGCCACGGGTTTTTCGTCAGGATTGGGGACTAAAAACAGCCGATAGCGATCGCCCATGCGTTCTTGCAGGGTCTGGGCAAGGCGATGGTACGCTTCATCGGGATCCCCACGCAGATTCCCTTTAAAAATGGCTCCTTCTTGATAGGAAATTGTTTCCGTGGCAAAGAAGGTATCAATGCCAAAAATCCCTTGGATCTTTTTGAGGTCCTCTTCGGGAATTCTGACAAACTCCGGGGCGATCGTCTTGAGTTGATCTTCCACACCGGGAATAGTCGGGTTCTGTGAGCTCGTCCCCACAGGAGTCGGATCCGACTGCAAGCGTTTGGCGGCCCGTTCTCGCAGGACCTCATCCTGACCCGCCGCCCGTAATTGCTTGCCGAGATAGATGTACAACCCCGCAGAGGCAAGAACCAGCAGCAGAATTCCCACTAAGTTCAAGTAGATTCCGGCGGAGAATAAGCCAAAAAACAACAGCCAAGGAAGCATTAGGACCGCCGACTGTAACCAGGCTAGGATGCCTAGTTTTCCGAAATCCCTAGCGCGATAATATCCCCACCCCAAGATTCCTAGGGCGACAAACACGATAGCAATTGTTGCAGCATTCTCTGTTGCGATATCCATGTCCTCAATATAAATGCTTGTCAAACACCGCCCGTGCGATCGCTCATGATCATTCCACTCCGACAAATTAGGCGGTTGAACCCGCTATTTGTCGCAGAGGTACGCTGTGAAAAACGCCGGGGGATCGATTCCATCTTACCGAGTCATCTACCCTCCCCGATAACTCCCCGCCTAAATTCTCCTGAGAAAGGACTTTTAGGGAATCAGAACTGGGCTTCCCTAACCTGCACGTTCCTCCCCACCGTTGACGGGTGCGGGTTTTTATAGACTAGCCCTGTCAAGGTGATTAATGTGAATGACCAAAAATCGTTGTTTCTCGTAGGGGCGCAAGCATTTACTCCGATAAATCAATACACCTTGACAGGGCTTTATAGACCTTGGCCCCTGGATCTCGCAGATTCCCATTGTTTTAGATAATGGAAAGGCGAACCTCAACCCTGTGTTTTTGTGAGTCTTATGGCTAATCAAACTCCCGATTCTCCCCCTGGGTCCTCCCGCAGTTCTGATGCGACGCGTTCTCCTTCGGGCAACTCTAAACCCCGGGGGAAACAATCCCTCCCCCCTGAAAAATATGCTCGCTTAAGGGCTGAGGCGACTGCCCCCTATAAGGGACTGCGTAAATTTGTTTATGTGGTCTGTGGAGCCTCTGGTGGCATTGGTGCTTTTGTGTTTCTGGCGCAACTATTAGCCGGTCGTGAAGTGGGCGCGGCACTGCCTAATTTTGCGCTGCAACTGGGGGTTGTTGCCCTAATGGTGTGGCTTTTTCGGTTAGAAAAGTCCGACTGAAGCGGCTCTTGAATGTTGAATTGTTCTCCCTCAGTCAGGACAACGCCCTTGCTTTTTCTCTACCGGGCTGGGGACCATTTGTGCGGCTCAAGTCTTTTTCTGGCTTATCGCTGTTCATGCTCCCCCGGTGGGTTTCTCTCCAATGGGTCTGATCCCCAAATAAGAATATCTAATTTGTCTAGGCGTTGCCGGTGAGCTAAAATCATCTCAAAAACACTATCCATTCACCAAAATAGATCTTATAATTAAAAATTTTTTAAAAATCTGGATTGGCTCTATGAGTATAAATCTAAAGAAAAGATTACGAAATTCCAGGTCTGGAAAAATTCCGGTCATAATCAAAATCAATAAAGTTCAAATGGGGTCAGCCAATATAAAGACCCTAAACATAAAACCTTGAAGATAGAGAAAGAGCCGGTTGCTGCGATCGCAGCAACCGGCTCTTTCCGTTGGAGCCCCTAGGTCCTCATGAAGAAATTAAGGAGCCATCACCAGATAAGGAGAGGCGATCGCCTCGGCTTGACCCGCATTCACTAAAGCCTGATAAACAAATGCCGCCACCTCGGCGCGGGTTGCCTCTTGGCTAGGATTGAGGCGATCGCGAATCGGATAATTGACCACCAACCCCCGTTCTGTCGCCCCAGCGATCGCAGTTTGCGCCCAATCCGGAATCCCACTTCTATCGGAAAACACCGACAACACCTCCCGATTTTCAGAACGTAATCCCAGCCCACTGGCTAGGGCCACCAGGACCTGAACCCGGGGAATCTGTTGATCCGGGCGAAACTGATTTCCCGGATATCCCGTTAAAAACCCACCGCGACAAGCGGTTTGAATCGCCTCAAAGCCCCAAAAATTACTCCGGACATCCGCAAAGGCTGAACAAGCCTGATTTGACCGAGCCGTAAAGGCTTTATTCACGATCGCCGCAAACTGCGCCCGGGTCACCCGCTCATTCGGACGAAAGGTCCCATCATTAAATCCTGCAATCACCCCTTTGACGGCTAGGGCTTCAATATAAGGTTGGGCCCAGTGACCCCCAATATCCCGAAATCCTGCGGCGATCGTTGTGGCAACAAACTCCACCAACCCCGAAATCCGACTGCTATCGATATCATTACCCACCGCCAGAATTGTATTATTGCGCGTGGCATTGTAAAGGTCATAGCGGGTGTTACTGCGGATGTAATTTTTGCCCTCCGATTCAGCCGTCCCTAAATCCGGCAAGGCGTCCCCAATCACTACAATCCCATCTCGTTCATTATTCTCAATCACGTTATTGCGAAAGATGGGTTTCGCTGAATTGGAGACTACCACCCCATCAATATTTTGCAAAATCCGGTTATCCACAATTCTCGGCGCGGATGAATCCCCGATCGCCAACCCAAAACCCGTGTCCTGAAAGATATTTCCCCGAACTTCCCCTTGTGCCGATCGCGCAATAGAAATCCCATTGCCATCGTTTTCCGTAAACACGCTATTTTCAATCAGGGGAGTGGAAGTCCCCGTCACGAAAATGCCCTCACGCAAATTACTGGTAAAGGTACTATTGCGAACCGTTGCCGCCCCTGATTCAATCCAGATGCCCGTTCCTCGGGTGTTGGGGTTGGTGACGGCTACCCCGGCGATCGTGCTATCGGTAGCGGTGACAATTGCCACATTTTGGACCGCAAAGGTAGGACTGCTAAAGCTGCCACCGCCAATAATCCGGACATTCTGCCCTTTCTTGTCTTCATCCCCGCGCAGAATAATCCCCGGGCGGAGGGTCAGGGGAAACGTTTCCGTGTCCTTGGTGTAACTTCCTGGGGCCAACTGAATCACCGTACCCGAGGTAGCTTGGGAGAGGGCGTAAGTAATACTCTGATAAGCAGACCCTTCACTACTGCCTGCATCTGGGCGATCGCTCCCTAAAACCGGATTAACATAGACCACTCTAGCGTTTGCCGGAATTTGAGCAGTCTGCACTCCGGAAGACAGTGGCATCCCGGGGACCAAATTGGCCCTGCCTCCAGGAACTGCCACCAATCCCACGCCTAAAACCAAGGCAGTTACCAGAGGCAAGCTCAATTTCCGGATCACGAGACCCTGACCCAAACTCGCCGGTTTTAACCTTAAAGAAGAAAGTTGCTTGATCATCTACTGATGGGTCCTACTCTGATAAAACATAAAACTTGTTAGACTTAGATTAACCCCAGAGGCGCTTCCCTTAACGCAGTCGGGATAAAATTAAATCCCGAAGAGGTCAGTCCACTACAAGGAAGACAACCCCCAGCGTTTGACAAAATTCAGGCTGGCTTTGCTACAAAGAACAGTCCAAAAATCCTGGTTTTGTCCCAGTTGTCCCCTCTTGTTGGAATGCTGTTGACCCGCGTTAATGGGTCTCGATTTAAAGGGTTGATTCCTACTAAGTTCCGGGAATTTTTACTGGAACTTTTAAGAAATTCCGCATAATTTTAGGGGATGAAAACTCTAGGGTGATTTGTTAGGCAACCTCTGCTATGAATTGCTCGTCTTTAGTCCGTAAACTCATCGATTAAAAGGTTAACAATGCGCCTATCCATGTCATCTGTTTTGCGTCGGATTATCCAGGCTGGAACTCTGGGGATGGTTCTGTTGGGAGTGGGAGAAGGAATGCTGGCCCCAAACAGTGCTACGGCAGCAGAAGAAATTATTCTCAAGTATGGACCTATGCGAGCACCTGTCTCTGTGGCTGACTTATCTAGGTTTGCTGAAACGGGAGATATGTCTTTCTCGTTGCGATCGTATATGCGATTAGGGAGTCAAAACCCTGATGAAGTTCGGAATCATTTAAACCGCTCCATTTCGGTGAGTCCACAATTTTTGGATCGGGCCCTCAATAATCGTCTGGGTAAGCGTGCATTAGAGGAAATGGGAGACATGATTCAGACCCCTTCAGGTCAGTTGAGCGGTCAAGCGCTGCGGGCTTCTTTGGTTCTCTCAGCAGCGGAAGATGGGCAGATTAGTATAGTAGAATTAATTGAAAATTACCCGGCCCAAACTGTAGAAGTGGATGTTCAGAGTTTGATTGGAGTTTATAACAAGCTAAGTTTTCTGGAAAAATTACCCTTTTAAACAGGAGTAATAAAAATGATTAGATCTGAAGAAAGGTGACTCTAATCTCAATATTTTAAAACGGGGTAGAGATGGGAAATTTCCCGTCTCTACCTTTTTTGTGATGAAATTTATATGAAAACTAGTTTTTACTACCAGACGAGAATAAGCCATCATTTGAAATGCTAGTGAGACCAGCGATTGGATAAAGAGACGATAAGATTTACTTTTAAAACTGTTTTAAGCCTAGCCAAAAAAATTATGGCGGGTATCAATTACAGCCTAATTGAATAAGCTGTGCTATAGAGGATAAACACAGAATCAGTGGTCTTGTCATGAACAAATCTGCCAGGTTTTGGTCGTTGAGTACCCTTTTTCCTGCATTATTAATCCAAAATCTAACTCTAGCTCAAATCCTCCCCGATGCGACCTTGCCAGTCAATTCCCAAGTCACCATCCAAGATGCGACCGATTTAATCGAAGGTGGGACAACGAGTGGAACTCACTTATTCCATAGCTTGAGTGAGTTTTCTATTCCTACCGGGCGCACCGCTCACTTTAATAATGCACCGAATATTCAAACTATTTTCACTCGAATCACCGGAAATTCTATCTCAGAAATTGACGGGTTGATTCGCGCTAATGGCACGGCAAACTTATTTTTGCTCAATCCGAATGGGATTGTTTTTGGCCC
>CBFGOM010000077.1:0-27658 GCA_965650385.1 uncultured Oscillatoriaceae bacterium | reverse complement strand
GTGTTGGATAAAAAAATGAATGAATCGATGGATTGTTACTAAAATTTATGCTATACTAACTCCTGATTTATGATTGAAGGCGATGGAGCTCGCCATAACCGCCGATTCAGCGATCCCGAGGGGAGGCTGAAAGGCTGATGGCTCCTACCTGTCCGGGCTGAATGCCGGGAGGTAGGGCGATCGCATCAATCCACTCCTGGACCAGCCCCTTCACACCTGTTCAGGAGCATGAGCCATGTTAATCAGTACAATTTGGATCCTGGGAATGGGCTTTTTTGCGGGTCAATTCGCCCGTCGCCTCGGTGCACCCCCACTCATTGGCATGATTTTAGTGGGGATTATCCTCGGTCCCGAAGTCGGAAACCGCTTAGAACCGGGAATTCTCGCCGCTGCCGATGATTTACGAACGGTAGCGGTGATGATTATCTTGATGAAAGCGGGACTCGGACTCGATCGCGAAAAGTTGGCGGAACAAGGAACCGTCGCCCTGCGATTAGGCATTTTACCCGCTATCTTGGAAGCTGGGGCGATCGCCATTGCTTCTGTGTTTCTCTTCAAGTTTGACCTATTAACCGGGTTACTCCTCGGTTGCATTATTGCTGCTGAATCTCCCGCCGTTATTGTCCCGGGAATGTTGCGTCTCAAACGCTTGGGTTGGGGGGTCAAAAAAGGCATTCCTGATGCCATTTTAACCGGATCTGCCCTCTCTGATGTTGTGCTATTACTTGCTTTCAGTTTACTGTTAAATTTCCTCCAGCAAGGGGAAATGGAGGCAATTATTTTGCCCGGGGGACTCTCATTAAATCCCCTCTTCTTGCTGCCTTTGCAAGCCATTATCCAGGTTGTTTTAGGAATCGTTGCAGGTTATTTAGCCGCCCGATTATTAGTCTCTCTCCTGGAACGGCAAAGCTGGAGTAAAAATCCTGTCCAAGATGTCTTAATTGCCGCCGTTGTTGCCGCCGTTGCCGTGCTTGCTGCCCGGGAATTCCCTTATTTTTCGGGATATCTAGCAGTGATGTCAATGGGATTCTTTTTAATCGAACTGGATGCCCCCCTAGCCCGCCGACTCCGCAACGGATTTAATAGCCTGTGGATAGTTGCAGAAATTATCCTATTTGTGTTAATGGGAGCCAGTATTCAGCTCCAAGTTTTGGGAGAAATGTTATTACCGGGCTTGACAATTTTAGCGGTGGGTTTATTAATTGGAAGAACGATGGGTTGGACACTTTCGACCGCAGGAAGTAATTGGAATTGGCAAGAAAAATTGTTTCTGTTGCCGGGAAATTCGGCTAAAGCAACGGTGCAAGCGGCCTTGGGTGCGTTACCTTTAGCTTATGGAATTGAAGGGGGTGAAATTATTTTAGCCATTGCTGCCTTGTCTATTTTAGTGACCGCACCTTTGGGGGCTTGGGCGATTCCCACTTTTGCTCCAAAATTGCTGAAAAAAGGAGAAGTAGACCCAACGAAAGTAACCGTGAATTCTCGAACTATATTTTTAGCAGTCTTGGAGCATTCCCAGGGGGCAAGGGAAGTCTTGAAACAAACGGCAGATTTAGCTCGGCGTAGTCATGGAGAGGCGATCGTTTTGTATGTAACCCCGGTAGATAATCCGGAGGAAACTCAAGCAATTCAGGAGATGACTCGGGGAATTTTAGCCGATATTCGCCATCAGTTCATCTGCGAACAAGGGGCAGTGGTGGAGACAATCTTGGCTTGGTCAAAAACACAGCCAGTGACGGCAATTGTGGTTGGGAAATATCCTGATTCAGATCGAGAAGAGGCGGCATCAGGGTCAGTATTTCAAAGCGTTTTAGCCGAAAGTTGCGTTCCGGTTTTAGTGGTACAAACCTCGGATATTACCTAGAAAAAAGACTAGAATTACAGCAATTTTTTGGAGAAATCTACTTCTTTTTAAGGGAAGAAAGGGTGGTTACACGAGGAATTTTAGGATTTAAAAAAGGGTCAGAAGTATGGGCAATCCCCCCCACTTCTGACCCACTGGAAAGATTAGAACCCCTTTTTCCTAAAAAAATCCCAAAAAGCTTGACCTGTTTTCTGAAGAGTGGTATAAGGAAAAAGGGCCTTCAGAACCCTCTGAACTTCCCTATCTTAAACGTAACTTAAACAAGTAAGGAATACTCAAGTGGAAAGCTCTGGTAGTAGTTGTATTGCAACGATTACTCAGGCAGACTCAATGGCTGATGAGCCTTTAGACGAACCTCGACCGTTTCCCCACAACCGGGCGGTTTAGTCAATGAAATGACCTAGTGTGACTCCATCGGCGAGTTTTCTGGTTCATCTCGTGACCCCCGGGGAAAAGGGCGGTCATGTTAGGAATGGAGATGAATTATGAATCACCGAACGCTTAAAGATTTAAACAAAGGGTGAAGGTTAGGTTAACTGTTGGTTAGCCTAACCGAATCCCGAATGCAAATTTAAAGTCCCTGTTGCTAATTTCAGTTAGTGCTTTGGGTCGCGATCGCCAATGGAAATAAACCCTTGATCCATCGCGAACTTAATACACTTGGGATGATTATGAATGGGAATTTTGCCACAGCGATCGCAACAAATTCGAGATTCTGTTGCCTGATTTCCCCTGCATTAGACCCTATCGATTGGGGAAAAATCCCCAACCACACTCGGACTGATAAACCCGATTAGAGAGTGGCTCATGACTGAGAATAATACGGAATTGCCGTCTGTTCAACCGACGACCCGAGACGCATTACGCCAACTGGTGCGATCGCAATTGCAAGCGTTACTCGAACAAAATAACCTACCCGGAGCAAAAGCATTACTCGTTCCCGTCCAACCGGCAGATATTGCCGAGGCGATTGAAGGATTACCCCAAACCATGCAGGCGATCGCCTTTCGCTTATTATCCAAAGAAGAAGCGATCGCAGTTTATGAATATCTGGATTCCAGTATTCAATATACCCTAATCGAAGAATTTAAACGCCAGGAGGTTTTAGATATTGTCGATAAAATGTCCCCGGATGACCGCACCCGGTTATTTGATGAATTGCCTGCAAAAGTAGTCAAGCGTATTCTTGAACAACTCAGTCCCCAAGAACGTCAAACCACCTCCTTGCTCTTAGGTTATCCCCCCGATAGTGCCGGGAGAATGATGACCCCGAAATATATCGCAGTCAAAGAAACTATCACCATAGGCCAAGCCTTAGAGCGAATTAGAAATTTAGCAAATGTCAGCGAAATCATTTATTATCTGTATGTAATTGATGCCTCTCGCCACTTAATTGGCACGATTTCCCTGCGGGATTTAGTCGTATCCAAACCGGAACACCTGTTATCAGAAATTACTCGGCGAGAACCCGTTTTTGTTTCCACAGAAACCGATCGCAAAGAAGCCGCACGATTAATTCAGCGCTATGATTTTCTAGCCTTACCGGTAGTCGATAGCGAACACCGTCTCGTGGGCATTATCACCGTCGATGATGTCATGGATGTAGTGGAAGCCGAAACCACAAAAGATATTTATGCCCTCGGTGGGGTGGCAAGCGGGGGAGAGAACTATTTTCAAACCAACTTATTTACTGTGGCGCGCAAACGGGTGGGGTGGTTGTTAATTTTATTAATCACAAATACTGCAACTTCGGCAGTGATTCGCGCCCGAGAAGATATTCTGGAACAAGTGGTGGCACTGGCAGCATTTATTCCCTTACTCATTGATACTGGGGGCAACGTGGGGGCACAGTCCTCCACCGTGGTGATTCGCGGATTAAATATCAATGCAATTCGAGAAGGCAAAGCCTGGATAACGATTGGACGGGAGACAACTGCCGGGGGATTATTAGGCGTAATGCTCTCCGTTGTTGTCACCGTTTGGGCTTATTTCTTAGTGGGAAATTGGCTGGTTGCTACTTCCGTGGGAGTGAGTTTGCTGGCAATTACCATTCTCGCTTCCTTTGCGGGGTCCGCCCTGCCATTTTTATTTTATCGGGTGGGATTTGACCCCGCCTTAATGTCAGCCCCCTTTATTACCACCGCAGTGGATGTCCTGGGGGTGTTAATTTATTTAACGGTGGCACAGCAGCTTTTGGGAGGTGTGGCGTGACTGGGAATCCACTGGAGAGATCCTGTTCGACGCGCCTTGTTTCGCCTGGGGTGACGGGTTCTTGTCCCCCTAAATTGTATAGAATAGTGATCGGACTGGATCCAGGGAGTTAAACGTGACTGAACCTCAACCGATATCCTCTCCCCTCGGGACCCTGTCGCGGAGAGAAATACCTGACTTAGTGCGATCGCAACTGGAAGCCCTGCTTAGACAGGGGGACCTCCAGGGTGCTAAAGCGATTTTAGTCCCGGTTCAACCCGTGGATATCGCCGAAGCGATCGAAGGAATGCCCGAAGCGATGCAGGCGATCGCCTTTCGCTTGCTGTCCAAACAGGAAGCAACGGAAGTTTACGAACACCTCGATACCAGCGTTCAACAGGTGCTTTTAGAAGACTTCAAGCGCCAAGATGTCCTGGATATTATTGGCAATATGTCCCCCGACGATCGCGCCCGACTGCTGGATGAGTTGCCCTCGAAAGTCGTGCGCCGTTTACGGGCGCAACTGTCTCCCACAGAATGGCAGTCCACCGCCCTGCTGATGGGCTATGAATCCGGAACCGCTGGGAGAATCATGACCCCGGAATATATTTCCGTCCGGGAAAATATGAGCGTTAGCCAAACCCTGGAACGGATTCGCACCCTGTCTCCGGTAGCAGAAATTATTTATTACCTCTATGTCATGGATAGCGAACGCCGCTTAACCGGCATCGTTTCCCTGCGAGACTTGGTAATTAGTTCCCCCGAGGAAAAAATAAGTGAAATCATGACTCGGGATGTCGTATTCGTCCATACGGATACCGACGGCGAGGAAGTCTCCCGCCTGATTCAGCGCTATGATTTCCTCGCGATCCCCGTTGTCGATCGCGAACAACGTTTAGTCGGGGTCATCACCATTGATGATGCGATCGACATTATGGAACAGGAAACCACCGAAGATATTTATGCCTTGGGTGGGGTTCAGTCCGATGGGGATAATTATTTTGAAATGAGTTTATGGACGGTGGCGCGACGCCGTGTCGTGTGGCTGTTCGTCTTATTGCTTACCAATACGGTCACCGGATCCATTATTAATTCCCAAAAAGACTTATTGCAGCAAGTCGTCGTACTCACCGCCTTTATCCCCCTCCTCACCGGGACGGGAGGGAATGTCGGTGCACAATCTTCCACGGTGGTAATTCGGGGGATGAATACCGATGAAATTCGCTTACTCGGACCGATGAAAGTAATCTGGCGAGAAGGAATTGCCGGTGGATTATTGGGAACCATTTTGGGAACTCTCGCCACCATTTGGGCTTATTTCCTCTTGCAAGTTAATCTTCAGGTCGCCTTCTGTGTCGGTATTTCTTTGGTCGCAATTTCAATTTTGGCCTCGGTATCCGGTTCAGCCCTACCGTTTTTATTCCGCGCGATCAAGTTAGATCCCGCCCTGATGTCAGCACCATTTATTACAACTGCTGTCGATGTTTTGGGCGTTCTCATTTACTTTAATATTGCGAGGCTATTTCTCGGTTTGTAATCTTCCCCACCCCACTACTTTTAGGGTGGGGATTTTTCCGGGTCATAGCCGATTGAATCAAGCCCGACCCGACCAAACCCTAAAAATTGGATTGATTAAAGTCTGAGTTGATGTTTCACCCCCTTTTTAAGGCGGAAATACTCAGGTTTGAAACGAGAGGAATCCGGGTGAGTCTAGGGACAAACTCTGAGGGAATTCACAAGAAATTGTGTCGGGTTTGACTGAAAAAGTTTTATCCTCCTTATATCAACATTTCTCCATAAAATGGAAAGATAAGGTGGATTTTTGATAAAATGGGAATTGTAATATAGGCTCCGGTGGGTGGGAAGGACTCCATGTCAAATCACCGTCATTGGCTAGAAACCACAGAATATGCTTCCTTGTTCGCGTCGGTGGTGGCGTCGATAGTGGCAGTCTTTTTTAATGGGGCTATTTATGTAGCCGCCCCTTTGATTTGCAGTTCCCTGATTTTGAATGCGATCGCCCGGTATCGCGTGGAACACCAAACGCGGCGGATGAGTGGAACAACCAATCGACTGCATCGACAATGGGCGGAAGAACTGGAAATGCTCACCCAACGAGTGGAAGCACAGAAGCAATTTCCCCTCCCTCAAGTCAAAGTAGAGGAAGGCTCTCCTCCCCCCTCAGCTACCGGGTCCCCAGAGGAACTCGCCCAGTTTCAAACCCGATTGGCGAAGTTAGAATCCGTTGATCTGTCCCAACTTCAGGGAGAAATCGCGGGGTTGAAAGAGCAATATGCCCTGTTGGATGAAAGTCTGGGCAATGCGATCGCCTATCTGAATCGCTCCTCCTTTGCCTACCGCTTAGAACGAGTGGAGGAAACGATTTCCCAATTGACCTCGCAAATTGTGGCCCCCTCACCTCGCCCTCAACCGGAACCGACAACGCCAGAACCCGCCAAATCCAAACCGCCCTCGTCGAAAATCGTCCTCCCCTCATTTGCCTCACCCTCGGAACCCACGGTACAGAATTGGATCTGTCGGCATAGTTTGCCCGCCCATGCGGATTGGGTGCGATCGCTAGGGATTACCCCCGATGGACAAATTTTGGCAACGGGCAGTTTTGATACCAGTATTAAACTCTGGAACCTCACCACCGGCGAACTGTTGCAAGTCCTCGCCGAACATAAACGAGGGGTCTTTTCCATTGCGATCGCCCCTGATGGCAAAACCCTCGCCTCTGCCAGTTGGGATAAAACCATCAAACTTTGGGAACTCCCCGGAGGAACTTGTAAACAAACCCTCACGGGACATGGGGGTTCCGTTCGCGCCTTGGCGATCGCCCCCGATGGCAAAACCCTCATCAGTGGCAGTTTTGACGAGACGATTAAATTGTGGGATTTGTCCAATGGGGAATTAATTGATACCCTCACGGACTATACCGGACCCATCTTTTCCCTCGCCATTTCCCCCGATGGTCAAATTCTCGCCCGAGGCGGTGGGGATGGCACCATTACCCTCTGGCAGTTCCAAACCAAACAGCCGATCTCGGTGCTCAATGGCAGTTTAGAGGCAGTAGAAGCGATCGCTATCTCCCTCCAACAACTTCTCATCGGTGGCAGTGGCGATGGCAGTATTCAACTGTGGAATTTGGAAACGGGAGAACTGCTCTGGAGTCTCAGCGCCCATTTAGGACCCGTAACCGCCGTTGCGATCGCCCCAGATGGGAACACCTTCGCCACAGGCAGCGCCGATGGTACCGTCAAAATCTGGCATTTACCGACAGGTAAATTAGTCTGTGCATTGACCGAAGAAAGTGGGGCCGTGATGTCCTTAGTTTACAGTCCCAATGGACAACTGCTCGTTAGTGGCAGTGCGAAAGGCATGGTGAGAATTTTGGAACGGGAGTAATTCTGCTGCGGCATTTCATACGGAATCCGGTTGTGATAGATCTATAAAACCTAGCCCTGTCAAGGTGTGTAGATTGTAGGGGCGCAATGCTTGCGCCATGAATTAGGGCGCAAGCATTGCGCCCCTACAAGAAATACTTTGAATGCCGGATTTGGTATCCCCTGTGGCAAGTCCAGCCTTAGCTTTGACCTAAAGTCGATACTGGCGATACACTTGAGCGGCAGCACGATGTAAGAGGGAATGGCGATACACTAAACCTCGGATATCCTCGCAATATCCGCCCCCAATCACACAAGCAACGGGATATCCAGCGGCGACACAGGTGCTTAATACCTGCATATCCCGGCGAAAAATGCCTGTATCACTCAGGGCTAATTTACCCAGGCGATCGCCTGCATGAACATCAACTCCCGCATCATACAAAACTAAATCCGGCTGGAATTGGGAGAGTAAATCGGGTAAATAATGAGCCACGGTTTGCAAGTATTCATCATCCTCCATTCCCACTGGCAAGGGTACATCTAAATCACTCAGTTGTTTTCGCCCGGGAAAGTTAGCCTCACAGTGCATGGAAAACGTAAAGACATCCGGGTCATGTTTAAAAATAAAGGCCGTCCCATCCCCTTGATGGACGTCCAAATCTACAATTAAAACTTTGTGAATTCCTGCTAATTTTTGGATCATCCGTGAGGCGATCGCCAAATCATTGAAAATGCAAAACCCTGACCCAAAATCCGGAAAGGCGTGATGAGTTCCCCCTGCGGTATTGCAAGCTAATCCATACTCTAACGCCAGTTTAGCAGTCAAAATTCCCCCACCAATGGAGATACAAGTGCGATGGGCGATCGCCTCACTCCAGGGTAATCCAATCCGCCGCTGCGCTTTCGGGTCCAGCGTGCCTTGACAGTATGCCTGGACATACGCAGGGTCATGGACCGATTCAATCCAGTCCTGGGGGGGCAATTCGGGCCTGTGACACTGTTCCGGAGTGATGAGGCGATCGCTCAAAAGCATTTCATAGAGTAACCGAAACTTTTCCATCGGGAACCGATGGGAGGGCGGCAAAGGGGCCACATAGGCCGGGTGGTAAACGATGGGTAAGTCCATGTCAGGGAAAGTTTAACGTTGCCAGGGTCAACTCATCCTAGCCCTGTCTAGGTGACTTTTGAGCTTTATCTCAAAAACAGACCATTTTCTTCTCTCTTAGCCCGCCAGCGCGGGCTTCGTCTGTATAGCTCCACCCTTGACGGGTGCGAGTTTTTATAGGCCGTTGAAACCCAGATTCCGTATTACACCGCAATTTTGGCTAGAAACTCCGGCATCCCACGAATCCCTAAATTCAGATGAAACACCGCACCTGCACCTTCTCCTTCTTCAGCGCGATTATCTCCCCCGGCGGTAGTTGCATAAATATCCGTATAATCTTCCCCGCCAAAAGTGAGAGCAGATACTTTTTTCGGGGGGAAGGGGATGCGTAGGACTTCTGTCCCATCAGGACTGTAGCGGAAGAGGTGATGACCATCCCATCGGGCGGACCAGATATAGCCTTCTGCATCGACAGTCATGCCATCGGGGACGCCTTCTCCGTCGGGGGTGGTGATCACGACTTGGCGATTACTGATATCTCCCGTTGATACATCGTAGTCAAACCGATAAATTTCACGTTTTGGAGAGTCGGTCAAGTATAAATGTTTGTGATCAAGCGTGAATCCCATACCGTTGGGAATTTGCAGATGTTCCAGCACTTGGGTGAGAGTGCCGTCCGTGTTGAGCCGGTAGAGGGAACCGAGATGCTCCCCTTTTGCCATCGTGCCGCTAAAGACTCGTCCTGCTGGGTCAACGATGCAATCATTAAAGCGGGTTTCGCGTTCAGCAGGGATTTCGGGAATGATGGGGGTGAGGGTGCCCTCTTGCCAGCGGGCGATCGCCCCTTTTGCCATGAAAAACAGCAAGGAACCGTCCTCATGAACCGCGATCGCCCCCACGGAGTCCCCGTCATAAATCTGTTCATGGGATGCCGTTGCCGGGTCATAGCGGAACACCCGTCCCGTAGGAATATCACTCCAATACAGGCGTTTTTCCATCGGATGCCAAGTCGGAACTTCCGCATTGTGACAGTGATAATCAGCGATAATTTTCGGTGTTTTCATGATGCGGTTCTAAAAAAAAAGGAGCGGTAAAGATCCAATTGAACAGAGGGTCAACTCTCTTTACCCAGGGTAGCGAATTGCGTTAAGATTGAACATCAGGGGGAGAAACACCGCAACAGGGACAAAGGGAGTCTGAGGTAGAGTAGAACTCGAACTTAGACGGTGCAATATATTGAAGAAATGATATAAGTTGTGGGAATAAAAAATAACAACGAGGAGCCGACCTTGCTGACTCTCAATCTCCCTGAACAGCACAGGGGAGAGCCTGTCACGATCGCCAGGAGTTTGATAGAATCTTCCGGAGTGATCGAACAGCTAGAGGGAGTGTAGCAAAAATAGCGGCTCCAGTCCTTGGGTCTGGGGACCCGTTAGCGCGATAGTGTTGAAGTGAACTCCTGCGGGATGGGATAAAGATGGTTACCGGTCAGACGAGTTTTTTCTCTAAAGTCAGTACGAATAAAACAGACGCAAAGCGATCGCCGATCCGACCCTTTGTGCTCATGAGCATCGTCACCTTACTTCTCGGTGTATGTGGTGTGCGTCTGGCACAGTTGCAGATTGTAGAAGGGGAAGAGTATCGCCAACGAGCAGAAGATAACCGGATTCGGTTGATTCCGATTCCTGCGGCGCGGGGTAATCTAGTAGACCGTAAGGGTAAACTGATGGCAGCCAATCGGTTAGCGAGGGCGGTCTATTTATGGCCTCGGGAGCAACAACCGGCACAATGGAAAGAAACGGCCAAAAAGCTCAGTCCCCTGATTCATGTTTCTGCTGAGGATATTATCAATAAAATCAACGAAACGGGATATGCCTCGGGAATGCCAGTCCGGATCGCCCAAAGGATTGACCCCGAAGCGTTTGTCACCATAGCTGAGGCAATGGCAGACGTTCCCGGAATTGAAGTGCGGGCCGAATCCAGCCGATACTATCCCCAGGAGAACACCGGCGCTCATGTCTTGGGGTATATTGGCGAAGCCACCCAGGAAGATTTGATGGCGAACCCAGATTATCCGATGGGAATTATCATCGGCAAGATGGGAATCGAAAAGACGATTAACGACCAATTGACGGGAGTTTGGGGGAATCGTCTGGTGGAGGTGAATGCCAACGGGGAGGAAATTCGGGAACTGGGGGTGCGATCGGCCATTAGTGGGGAACCCATCCAGTTAACCCTAGATGCGGAAGTCCAGAAAGCTGCGGAACGAGCACTAGGGTCCCGAAGAGGTGCCGTCGTGGTCCTGGATGTCAAAACCGGAGGGGTGATCGCAATGGCGAGTGGACCCAGTTTTGACCCGAACATCTTTACCCGCAACGTTAAAGCAGCGGAATGGCAGAGTCTGCAAGAGTTAGAAAATCCTTTTCTGAATCGGGCTTTGCAAGGGTATCCCCCGGGGAGTACCTTTAAAATGGTCACCGCAGCGGCAGGAATTGGCACGGGGAAATATGCTCCTGATTCCTATTTAGGAACGTCTTCCTATATTGTGGTCGGTGGGATTGCCTTTCACGAACATAGCGGGGGATATGGGGTGATTGGATTCCAAGATGCCTTAGCCTACAGTAGCAACACCTTTTTCTATCAAATCGGGATGGAAGTTGGACCCGAGGCGATCGCTCAGTGGGGTAGCAAACTGGGAATTGGCGAGTCTACCAGCTTAGACTTATTGGGACTCGATGGCGGAACTCACGGGATGATCCCCACCCCCGAGGAAAAACTCCGGATGTACAATGAACCTTGGTACGCCGGGGATAGCGTAACGATGGGGATTGGTCAAGGGATGGTGTTATGCACCCCCTTAGAACTCGCCGTGATGTCTGCTGTATTTGCCAATGGCGGGAACCGAGTCAAACCTCATTTACTGGCCTCTCAAAGTAATACTCCCCTTACCAAACCTGAACCTGTGGGACTGTCTCCCGAGGCGATTTCAGTGATTAAAGAGGGAATGGTTTCGGTGGTGCAAAAAGGGACCGCCCGAGTCTTAAATGATGGGACTGTTCCCTTAAGCGGGGGCAAAACCGGGACCTCAGAAGTCTTAGGACAACCTTCTCACGCCTTGTTTGTTGGATTTGCACCGGCAGTCAATCCCGAAATTTCCATTGCCGTAGTGGTGGAAAATGGGGGCTATGGCGGGGTTGCAGCAGCCCCCGTTGCCCTAGAAGTTTACCGAACTTACTTTAAAAAGTAATCTCGAATTGACTCAGGAAACCGGGTTTGGGTGCGATCGCCTGAACCCGGTTTTTTAGTGGTTTCCGTTTTCCTTCCCTACCGATTCTGTTTTGATTAAGAAAATCAACAAATTTTCCACCCTCTGGAAATTTTGAGTTTTAATAGCAGATAGACTCTAAGGCTGGCAGGGCCCGCCCTATCGATTGACTCCGTAAACAATCGTCGAATCTGTGACCCCCATTTGGGGACAGAACTCCAGAATATCTGCTCATAATCTTTATTCTGTTAGGTGATAAAAATGCGTCTAATCCGTAGAACTTGGACGTGGTTTATTTTAGGTCTGCTCCTCTCATTCACCATAGCAGCCTGCAATTTCTTTCAAACGGGTTCAACCGTTAAACCACTCCCAGCAGTAGCGCCCCTAGCAACCCCGCAACTCCCCAACTGGATTGAGGAAATTTCTCCCACGGGAGAAGCGGACCCGTTGGCGCAAATTCGCATCCGATTTAAAGACCCGGTAATTCCCTTAGAAAGCCTGGATTCACCGGAACAAATTGCGAAACTCAATCAATTTCAAATCACCCCGGAACTGCCGGGACAATTTAGATTTTTAACGCCGCGCATGGTGGGTTTTCAACCGGAGGAAGCCCTGCCTAAAGCGACGCGCATTCAAATTACTCTAAAAGCGGGTTTAGCGGATTTAAACAATCATCAACTCAGCCAAGATTTAGCCTGGACATTCAATACTGAACCGATTAAACTCACCAATTTACCCACCAGTGACCCTCCGGATGAATATGCGGAACCTCAATGGATTGAGTTAAAACAACCTTTGGAATTTACCTCGAATGTGCCGCTGAATCTCAATTCCCTCAAACAGCACGTTAAATTAGTTCCCGTAGGTCGAAGTGAAGGAGTTGCCCTGCAAGTGGGTCCTGTGGAATCTGAGGGCAATTTGACGGCAAGTTCTGCTATAGAATTTGACCCCTCTTTGCAGACTTGGGACTATCAAATTACTCCGGAACGCGAGTTAGAAAAAGGAACCGTTTACCGAGTGGAAGTTTCCCCGGGATTAGAACCAGCCCGAGGAAATTTAGTCAGCGATCGCCCTTTTTCCAGCGAAGTCAAAACTTACGAAGCGCTGAAATTTCAAGGGATGGAATTGTACGGAAAACCGGAGTATGGGTTTGCCCCGGCACGCTTTCTTAATGGTGCACCGCAGTTAACCTTTAATAACTGGATAGACCCCGAATCAGTAGCGAATCAAATTACTATCAATCCGCCGCCCAAAGATGAACCGAAACTGATTCAGGCTTATCCAGATTCTAACCTGGTCAATCTGAATCCTTGGGCTTTAGAACCGGCAACTCAATACACCATTAATATTGGGGCTGATGTTCAAGATAAATATGGGCAAAAGTTAGGGCAACCAATTACTCTGAATTACCAAACAGGAGATTTAGCCCCAGAAATTTGGGCCCCTTCAGACTTGAATGTGTTTCCCACAGGAAAAGATTTAGAATTGACTATTTCGGCAGTTAATCTGCCGGATTCAGCCTATAAAGCTGCCTATCGCATTGTCGAACCAACCGATTTAGTTTTTACCCATTATGCTTCTCCCCGAGGGAATGAAACCGACTTATTACCCAACCCGAGTAATTGGCAAAGTTTCCCCATTGCTTCGACGCCTAAAAATGAAACCGTTACGGTAGCTATTCCCTTGCGAGAACGCTTAGGACGACCTACGGGAATGTTAGCTTATGGGATTCAAGGACGGACTAACTCCTATCAAGAAAATGGGCAGCAAAAATGGAATGAACCGACTTATTATGGGTTGGTTCAAATTACTAATTTAGGGGTCTTTGCTCAGTGGTTTCCTGATACAGGACTGGTGAAAGTTAATCATTTGTCCGATGGGGCTGCTGTTGCGGGTGCAAGGGTGGATATTTATCAATCTCAATCCAACGCGACCACGCGATCGCCACAAACCCCCTGTGCTACGGGAACCACGAATTCCACCGGACTTTTAGTCTTGAATTCCCAACAGGTACAACGTTGTAATCAGGGTGAAGAAGAAGCCTCGCAATTAGTGGCGATCGCCCGTGAAAACCAAGATTGGGCCTATACCCGAATTTGGCAATATAGTGGGGGTTATGGATACGGTATCGATGCCGAATGGAATGTGGGAAAACCCGTCTCACGCGGGACGATTTTTAGCGATCGCCAACTCTATAAACCTGGAGAAACGGCTGAATTCACCGCTGTGGCTTATTATTTGGAAAATGGCGATTTAATTCAGCATAAAAATGCGGCTTACACCGTCACCTTGCGGGACCCCGAGGGCAAGGAAACCCCCCTCGGAACCCAAACGACTAATGAATTTGGCACGTTCTCCTTAGAACTTCCTATCAGTAGCGATCAGCCCTTGGGATACTATTCCATTGTCGCGAAAGCTAACAATGAGGTAGAAATTAACGGAGAATTTCGGATTGCTGACTTTAAACCGCCCAACTTCCAAGTTCAACTGAACCTCGATAAAACCTACGCCCTAAGTAACGAAAAAATCCAAGCTACCGCCGAGAGTACCTATCTATTTGGGTCCCCGGTTTCTGGCGGCAATGCCAAATATTACATCACGCGATCGCCTGCGGAATTTAGCCCTCCCGGTTGGCAAGAATTCAGCTTTGGTCGGCAATGGTTTTGGCCGGAAGAACAACCGGAAATTCCTGGCGAAGTTCTCGAACAAACTGCGACGTTAGATAACAGCGGTTCTAGCACCTTGAACTTTACCATTGACCGAGATTTACCCTATCCCATGACTTATCGGATTGATGCAGAAGTCACCGATATTTCTAATCTTTCCGTTGCCAATTCTCAAACCTTAACCGCCTTACCCAGTGACAAATTAATCGGTGTTAAAAGCAACTTTGTCGCCGATGCTGGGAAACCCTTTACGATGGAGGCGATCGTCACCGACCCCAGCGGAACTGCCATCAACGGACAAACCCTGCGGGTGGAACTGCAAAAAATGGAGTATAGCAGCGTTACCCGGGTTGTCGAAGGGAGTCGAACCCCCCGCTATCAGGTGGAATACGAAACCGTTGCCACGGAAACCGTTAAAACGGGCAACACCCCAAAAACCGTCTCTCTCACCCCTCCTGAAGCGGGTTCCTATCGGATTCGGGTCAACCTGGGTAACGCCAAAACCGACGCCACCGCCACCGATGTGCAAATTTGGGCCACGGGAACCCAGGGTGTGAGTTGGGGACGCCGTAGCGATCGCGAGAACTTCCTAGAAGTCAAACTCGACAAAGACAGCTACCAACCCGGTGAGATTGCCACCGCCTTAATCCAATCTCCCTACCCCGAAGCCGAACTCTACTTTGCCGTTGTGCGAGATCAACCCTTGTATCAAACCATTACCAAGGTGAGTGGCGGTGCACCCCAAATTCAATTTAAAGTCACCCCAGAAATGCTCCCAAATGCCGCAGTGGAAGCAGTTCTGATCCGCCAAGGACCGCCCTTAGACCAAGTGGAACCGGCCAATTTGGAAGATTTGGTCAAAATCGGCTTTGCACCGTTTAAAACCGATTTAGGGGCGAAATATCTCACCGTCCAAGTTACCCCCACCCAAGCCACGGTGCAACCCGGTACTCAGGAAACAGTCCAACTGCAAGTTACCGACAGCCAAAACCGGCCCGTCCAAGGCCAATTAACCGTTATGGTGGTGAATGAAGCTGTCTTACAACTCACAGGATATCGTCCGCCTAACTTAGTAGATACGGTATATGCTGAACAACCCATTTCCACACGCTGGAGTGATAACCGCTTCGAGGTTGTGCTATCTCCCCTGAGTTCTCCCTTGGAAAAAGGCTGGGGATATGGTGGAGGATTCTCTGCCGGTTCTGGAAGTACCCGTATTCGCACCGAGTTTAAGCCCTTGGCGTATTACGGGTCTGTGATGAGCGATCGCAACGGACGGGCAACTGTCAGTTTCCCCCTGCCGGATGATTTAACCACCTGGCGAGTCATGGCGGTTGCTACCACCACGGATATGCGCTTTGGAAATGGAGAAAATACCTTTATCTCCAGTAAACCCTTGATGGCGACTCCTTTGTTACCGCAATTTGTGCGACCCGGCGATCGCTTCTCCGGTGGCCTCGCCCTCACGAATACGACAGGAGAAAAAGGCCAATTACAAATCCAAGGAACGGTGAGTGAGAACTTATCTTTTACGGATAAAACTGCCACAACTCAAACCTTGGAAACCCAGGCCGCATCAGGAACTCGTGCCTATCGCTTCCCAATGCAAGCCTCCTCTCTCGGCGAAGGAAGTGTGCGTTTTGTCAGTCAATTAAACCGCCAAGGAGATGCCTTCGAGGTTCCCTTATCCATCAGACAACTCTCCGTAAGTGAGACGGTTGTAGAGACGGGAACCACCGAAAATCAGGTCAATATTCCCCTGAATATAGACAACACTGTACTCCCCAATATCGGAGGATTACACATTGACCTAGCATCAACCCTCATCCCCGAAATTACGGCCCCCGCCCGTGAGACATTCGCCGAGGATAGTTTACCCTTTTTAGAACCAGCAGCATCCCAATTAACCGTCGCTGCTAACCTGCAAATTCTTAGCCAAAAGTACCGGCAAGCATTAGGAGAATTCAACCCACCGGAACAAGCAACGATCGCCCTCGATCGCCTCCAAAAACTCCAGCAACCCGATGGCGGATTTGCCTCCTATCCGGGACAAACCCAATCCGACCCCTTCCTCACGGCTTATGCTGCGGAAAGTATATCCCAAGGGAAAACTGCTGGATTTGCCGTGGATGAAGCAATGGTCTCACGTTTGCGCGGATATTTACAAAAAACCCTCGCTGACCCGGGACAATATTCCTATTGTGCCAGTCCATCTTGTAAAAACCGCGTCCGTCTCGGCGCATTAATGGCCCTCTCAGAACTCGGAGAACGGCGCAATGACTTCCTCGCGGATATATATGCCCAACGGGAAGAGTTAGATGTCGTCGCACAAACCAAATTGGCGCGATATTTAGGCCAATTCCCGGACTGGCAAACCGAGGCACAATCCCTCTCTAACCAGCTATTTGAAACCGTAGCTGAAACCGGGCGATCGGCTACGGTAAAACTGCCTCAAGGATGGGGATGGTTAAGTTCAGCGACAACCGCACAAGCACAAACCCTACGCTTGGCGATCGCCCGAGAAGCGAATCGAACGGTCCGCGATCGCCTCCTGCAAGGGTTACTCAACCAACGCCGGGAGGGAACTTGGGAAAATAGCTACGCCAACGCGGAAGCCCTTTCTGCCTTAGTCGCCTACAGCAACAGCCAACCCACCCCCCCCAACTTCAGTGCCACCGCCAACTTAGGCGGTACTACCCTAGACTCCATGCAGTTCCAAGGGTATGACAATTCCCGACAATTTATCCAAGTCGCAATGGATAGCGTCCCCAAAGGACAGACTAACCTCACTCTGAATAAAACCGGTAATGGTACGTTGCACTATTTAGTGGAATACGGATATCGCTTACCGGGAAATCAACCGGGACGGTATAACGGATTGCGAGTGCAACGCAACATTAGTCCAGTCGGAGACGAAAAGGCGATCGCCCAATTTGGGTTAGCTAAACCGGATAAAAACCTAGTGGTCAATGCCGGACAAGTGTTTGATATCGGGTTAGAAATCATCAGCGATCGCCCCGTCGATCATGTAGTGATTACGGACCCGCTACCGGCAGGATTTGAAGCCGTTGATACCCGTTTCCAGACCGCAACTTTCGCCGTCCAATCGGCACAAAGTATCTGGGAAATTGGCTATCAAACCCTCTACAGCGATCGCATTGTTGCCTATGCCGATCGCCTACAACCGGGAGTTTATACCCTCCATTATTTAGTGCGATCGGTCACTCCCGGTCTCTACGAATGGCCCGGGGCCAATGTTCATTTGCAATATGCCCCCGAAGAGTTTGGGCGATCTGCCTCCTCTAACTTAGAGGTGAAAGAGTAACCCCAAAAACCAGCAGGGATTCAAACCCCTGCTGGTTTTTGCTTGCCAGTTTTTTGCTATAATTACTGAAACCCTATACTCGGTTATTGCTGTCCTCATCCCTCTCCCTAAACTAACCATGATTGCTGCCAAATCGGATCATCCTATCAGTCCTGAAGAATACCTAGAACACGAACGTCATAGCCCCATCAAACATGAATATTTAGAGGGGGACGTTTATGCAATGGCAGGTACTAGTACCGATCACAATATTATTAGTGGTAATCTTTATATTTTCTTGCGTAACACACTTAAAAACTCTCCCTGCCGTACTTATTTTGCTGATATCAAAGTAAGGATTGATGAAGGTAAACGCTTTTTTTACCCAGATGTAGTGGTCAATTGCGACCCTACGAATAACCGGAATCTTGTCTATGTAGACACCCCGACAGTCGTCGTCGAAGTATTATCTGAATCTACCGAATCTTTTGACCGGGGTAAAAAGTTTCAATGTTATCGGACTATTCCCACTTTGCAAGATTATATCCTGGTCAGTTCTCAGGAGTATGTAGTAGAGATATTTCACAGAATTGAAGACGATCGCTGGATATTAGAAACCTATCAAGGATTAGAGGCGATCGCCAGAATTGAAAGCCTAAACCTCAACATTCCCCTCGGCGAAATCTATGCCACGGTAGACTTGACTCCCGTAGAAAATCTTGCCTCCTGAAAACTGAAACAACTCCAGGTTTCTAATACAACAAAGCACTCTTCCGTCCTCTCCAATCATCCCCCCCAATAAATAGGGTTTAAAGACTTTTAAGAGATCGCACTCCTCACTTTGAGTTGGGCCGGTTTTCTCACCGTTCTGACCGGGATTTCAATGAAAAATTTCGCCCCTTCGCCTGGGTCGGAAGAACAATACAACCGCCCCCCATGTTTTTCTACCACAATTTGATAACAAATTGATAAGCCTAAACCCGTTCCTTTTCCAACACCTTTAGTAGTAAAAAAGGGATCAAACAGGCGGTTGCAGATACTGTCTGGGATTCCGGGTCCATTATCAGCGATCGTAATTCTCACCCAGTCCGAATCTAAAACAGCGGTCTGAATCGTAATTCTTGGGGACTGGGCATCTCCGCCATCCGGGCTCAAATTAGGGGCTTGACACCACTCATTGAGGGCATCGATCGCATTGCTGATAATATTCATAAACACCTGATTAAGCTGACTGGCAAAACATTCAACCTCCGGTAAATCGCCATACTCTTCAATGACTTCAATGCGTGGACATTGACCTTTAGCTTTGAGGCGGTTTCCTAAAATTAATAAGGTACTTTCAATCCCTTCATGAATGTTAACCGCTTTCATATCGGCTTCATCAATTCGAGAGAAATTTCTCAAAGTTAAAACAATCTGCCGAATCCGGTCTGCCCCCAGCTTCATGGAAGCAATCATATTGGGCAAATCTTCCACTAAAAAAGCGAGTTCAATCTCTTCAATAAATGCTTCAATTTCTGCAGTAGCATCAGGATAAGAGGCTTGATAAAGCTCAATTAAAGCTAAGAGATCTCGGGAATATTCACTGGTATGGGTTAAATTGCCATAAATAAAGTTAACCGGATTATTAATTTCATGGGCTACTCCGGCTACCAGTTGCCCCAGACTGGACATTTTTTCGGTTTGAATCAATTGGGATTGGGTTTGTTTGAGTTCCGATAAAGCCCTTTCTAGTTCCTGCGCTTGTCGAGTAGCAGTGGCTGTGAGTTCTTCTTGGCGGGCAAATGCAGCTTTTAATTCCGCTTCTGCTTGTTTGCGCGGGGTGATATCTCGTAAAATCAGGATATATTCAATTTGAGCCCAATAGGTCCGAGAAGAAAGGGAGACTTCTACAGTTTTTTGGGTGAATAATTGGGGTGCAGATTGCTCCTCCAGGAAGGCGATCGCCTGGGGGTTGACACGCTGCTCACAACGTTGCGGCCAACACTGAGGAGTATCCCTGAGTCCGGGTAAAAGTTGGGTCATATTCACCCCAGCTAAGGCTTGAGATGACACCCCAAATAGCTCACAAGCCGCAGGATTCGCCCGGGCGATCGCCCCATATTCATCAATCACCATAATCGGATCAAGGGCAACTTTGAATAAATGATCCGTAGCTTCTTGAGCTTCAACAATTGAAGCAATTTGCGGTAAAGTAGTCCAACAGGCGATCGCCACCCCAACAAACGCTATACTGAGTAACAACAATACATAGAGCTCACTCGCAACTTCTAACCGGCTGCGATCGATCACCGTTCGGACCCCCCAGCCAATGGTTAACGCCCCACAGATTAAAAAGAGTAAGACACCGACTTGTAAAACATCAAAATCTTGGAACTGTCCTGAACGGCGAAGACGATAGAACCCTAACCACCACTCCACCCGAAATAAGCCCACAGAACGGCGTCGAATCAGCCGATCGACCACCAGAATTGTCGGGGGAAGCAACAATCCCATCAACCAGTAATGCCAACCCCAGGCGAGCCCCCCGACGACCATTACTAAACTTTCAATCATCAGGAATAGCAAAGACAACCGGGGCCATTTCACCTCCGGGCGATCGCCGTTGAGCCATAAACTCAAATGCATCGCCATCATCGACGAGAGATACCCGGTACCCGTCACCATCACCACATGAGCCACATCTCCCCACAGCAGGCAAATCAAACTTAAGATAAAGGTAAACAATAACCCCGGTCCAAACACCCCGCGAGATGACACAACCCCAAAGACCGGGGCCATATACCCATCCAAGGCTAATTGATACAAAACCCGGGGGGAGTTAGAAATGGCTGTGGTGGAACTGAGTAAACATCCGGCAGAGAGGAGGAACGTCACCAAAGTGGAAGTTGCTGACCCCCAAAAGGGTTTAGCCCCGGCGACTAAATGCAAAAATGTATTACTCCCTAAACCGGGATCACTGGCTAAACGCATCAAAATCCATGAGCCACCCATATAGACAATGGGTAATAAAACTGCCGCCAAGGATAAGGTTTTTAAAGTGCTTCTAGGGTGCCGACTATCGGCGACAAAAGAAGAGGCAGTTTCACAGCCATAGGCGGCATAAACCGCCACAAAAAACCACTTTGCCCATTCACTCAGGTTAAATTCGCCCCAATCACTGGGTAAAATGCCGGGACTAGCAGGTGCAAACGTGAGCCATCCCAAGCCTTCCACGCCAAAAGTGAGCAAAAACCCGATCGCCGGGATGATGAAACACAGGTGCAAAATACCTAATGTTCGAGTGCCACTAAATGCGACAATATAAGGGATAACCGTAAATCCGATCCGTAAGAGATTTTCGGGCAACGAAAGACCCACGGGCTTTAAATTGGCAATCACCAACTCCGAGAGGATGATGGCATTCATCGGCGGTACCGACACCCATCCCAGCCAATATCCAATTGCTCCATAACGCGCGATGAGGGGATATTTTGCCAGCAATCTGGCTGCATAATTGGGCGTTCCACCGGACATATCCGGCCAGCGCATCCCTAAATGTTGGACTTGGAGGTTAAGTAAAATGCCAATAATTGCCGCCGGAATCCAAACAAAAATAGCTTGCACTCCCAACGCTGCATTCATCGCGGGTGCAGGTCCCAGCCATAATAAAAGTCCGCTTAAGCCAAAACCCCAAGTCTCCAGAAAACTTAAACTGCGTTTGAGTCGAACCAATGGCAATGTTTGGGTTTCCATGTTAAAAGTGCAAATTTTGATAAGTTTAGGATGACGATAGGCGATCGGCCTGTGTCTTTTTGCGGTACTCAATCCCCATATTTCAGTGCTTTGGACAGTAAATGAGCCACCCTGCCTCCTCCGGCCTGATTAGGTGGGCCTTTTTTTGGGGCGATCAGCCGCCTGTGTTTATTTTGGCATTGTTCCTGAGTTTCTCCTTTGCTTTTGTAGGGTGGGGGTTAGCAAAATCGCCGAATTGGGTGCGGTGGCAAAAGGCGATCGCGCCCAAATCAAGACTCAAAAAACTAAGTAACTCAACTTATAGCAATTTTGACAGGGATGAGCTCCATCTATTCGCTCCCTCCTAACCCTTGACAAGAGGCGGGACCTGAAAAGTCCCTCTTGACAAGGGGGATTGAGTTCGATTTTGAATAGACTTCACCCCCAAGAGAAAGGCTATAAATCGCCAAATTAGGTCAAATTTCAAGGACTCGTTCCCTAAATCAACAAAGTCAGGACGGGTACTTTTTATCCCATCGGGCTAAAATAACCATTAGGGGTCAGGATTGTATGTATAAAATTATATAGCCCCCCTAAAAATTCCCGCATCCAAAAACACTCAATCTGTTTTACTTCGGGGAGAGAGCATCTGAGCCTCTTTCCACATCCCACCCCTTCCCTATTGCCATTTGTCCCCCCGAAGCGTAAAATAGAGAGTTCTGACCGCACAGGAACCATTATGAGCAAACGAGTCCAAGTCGTATTAAGTCAAGATGTTAAAAAGCTGGGTAGATCCGGTGACCTCGTAGAAGTGGCCCCCGGTTATGCCCGGAACTACCTGCTACCCCAAGGCTTTGCCGTTCGTACCACCCCCGGTATTCTCCGTCAAGTGGAACGCCGCAGAGAACTCGAACGCCAACGTCTGTTGGAAGAAAAGCAACAGGCACAATCTCAGAAAACGGCCCTGGAAACCATTGGACGCTTTACCATCGCCAAATCAGTTGGGGAAGGGGATGCGATTTTCGGGACCGTTACCGATCGCGAAGTGGCAGAAGTCATCCAAGCGGCTACCAACCAAGAAATCGATCGCCGTGGGATTACCCTGCCTGCTATTAGCAAGACTGGGTTCTATAAAGCACAAATCAAATTACATCCCGAAGTTACCGCTGAAGTCGAAATTCAAGTGGTTGCGGGCTAAAATTCGGCGAGTTTCCCAGGCGGAATTTCTCTCATGCCTGGGCCAAAACCGCCCTAAGATTTGTACAATAGAAAAGACGCGGTTTATTTCTAACCCGAATAAATCGCGTCCGGTGCATCCAGACAAAACCTGAGTACAAATCGTGGCTGAATCCTTAAACTTCCAAGGCTATAGCGATCGCCTCCCCCCGCAAAACATCGATGCAGAAGAAAGTATTTTAGGCGGCATTCTCCTCGACCCGGAGGCTATCACCCGAGTCCTAGACCGCCTCCCGCCAGATGGATTTTCGATCAGCGCGCATCAACAGATTTACAAAGCCGCAGTCGCCCTCCATTTCCAAGGCAAAGCTACAGATTTAATGACCGTCACCAGTTGGTTAGCCGACCATAAACTCCTCGAACAAGTCGGCGGACAAAGTAAACTGGCCCAACTCGTAGAACGCACGGTTTCGGCAGTGAATATCGACCAATATGCCGAACTGGTGGTCGATAAATATATGCGCCGCAAATTAATTCAAGGCGGACATCAAGTTGCTGAATTAGGATTTGATACAACCACCGAATTAGCCACCCTTCTCGATAAAGCCGAACAAACGATTTTTAGCCTCACCCAGGACCGCCCGCAACAGGGTTTAGTTTCCATTTCAGAAACCCTAATTCACACCTTTGAAAACATTGAAATCCATCAACAAGGGTTAGCTTTACCGGGGTTAACTTGTGGGTTTTATGACTTAGATGCGATGACGGGTGGATTGCAGCGATCGGATTTAATTATCATAGCTGGGAGACCAGCGATGGGGAAATGCTTAGGGCGTTTTTCTGAACTGATTTTAAGCGATGGCAGTGTAACCACAATTGAAGAGATAGTTAAGCGTCGTCAGGCTGAACTTTTAACGTTAGGGGATAATTGGAAATTTACCTTTACTCAACCTGCTGCCTTTGTCGATGATGGGATCAAACCCCTATTTCGGGTCAAAACTCGTTTAGGACGGTACATTGAAACCACCCTCACCCATCCTTATCTGACGATAAAAGGGTGGCAAAAGCTTTCGGAACTCCAAGTTGGAGAGAAAATTGCTGTCCCTCGGAAATTAGAAGTATTTGGGACGGAAATCCTGCCGGAATATCAAGTTAAACTGTTGGGATATCTGATGGGGGATGGTTGTTTGACCCACATCTCCCAACAATTTACCAACAGCAACATCTTACTGCAAGAAGACTTTACTGAATCAGTTAGTAAGATTGCCGGGTTAAAGGTGAGGTTAGAGACCTCTCAAGGAACTCGCACCCCCACACTTTATGTTACTGGAGATTTGGACTTCATTGCGGAAAACAGACAAGTTTTCGCGCAACGCCTAAAAACAGTAATCCAGTCCCACTCTTTGTCTGCTAAAGCGATTGCTCAATCTCTGGGGGTCACGCCTTCCTTACTGTGTTTGTGGATGCAAGGAAAGTGTGTCCCCAATGCCGAAGATTTTAGAGAGTTGTGTAATCTTCTCAATGTGGAGTCAGCAGAACTTACGCCTCACGGATTGGCTGCAATTTCTAAAAATAGCAAAAACCCCCTAACCTTGTGGCTACAGGAATTAGGACTATGGGGGAAAAATGCTCATCAGAAAACTGTCCCACCGATTGTCTTTAAATTAAAGCGATCGCAGATTGCTTTGTTCCTCAATCGCCTGTTTGCCACCGATGGATGGGCGTCGGTTCTTGCCAGTGGACAAGCTCAATTAGGCTTTGCTACAGTTAGCGAAAAACTGGCGCGACAAGTGCAGCATTTGTTACTCCGGTTCGGGATTATTTCTGCTCTAAAATTGCGGTCTGTGAGCTATAATAATAGTCATCATCCAGCTTGGCAACTGGATATTACGGAACGGGAATCGATTAAAACCTTTATTGAGGAAATTGGCATCTTTGGCAAAGAGGTGGCGATCGCCAAGGTTGCGGAAGTTTTAACGACTCGGAAACCTCACGCCAACCGCGACTTAATTCCCGTGGAAATTTGGGAACAATTGGCGGCGGTGAAAGGGGATGAACCTTGGACGGTTTTAGCCCAACGCGCTGGCATTCAAGGCTATAGTAATATCCATGTCGGCAAACGTGGCCTATCTCGGGAACGACTCTGGATTTTAGCCACTGCCTTAGAAAATCTACCGCTTCAGCAATTGGCTACCAGTGAAGTGTATTGGGATGAAATTGTTGCCATTGAATTCATGGGAGAACAGCAGGTTTATGACCTGACTATTCCGGAAACCCATAATTTTGTGGCTAATGATATTTGCGTTCATAATACCAGTTTTGCCTTGAATCTCGGGCGCAATATTGCCGAATTCCATAAATTACCTGTGGCGGTATTTAGCCTAGAAATGTCCAAGGAACAACTGGTGCAACGGATGCTGTCTGGGGAAGCAGGGATTGAGAGTAATCGACTGCGATCGGGACGGATTGCTCAGAATGAATGGGAAGCTTTAAGTATTGCGATCGGGAATCTCTCGGAGTTACCTCTATTTATTGATGATACCCCCAATATTACCATTACTGATATTCGCTCCAAATGTCGGCGACTGCAAGCGGAACAAGGGGGAAAAATGGGATTAATTCTCCTGGATTATTTGCAGTTAATGGAAGGAACCAGCCCAGATAATCGGGTGCAAGAGTTATCAAGAATTACCCGAGGATTGAAACAATTAGCCCGGGAATTAAATGTTCCCATTATTACTCTATCCCAACTGAGTCGCGGGGTAGAAGCGCGAACTAATAAACGTCCAATGATGTCCGATTTACGTGAATCGGGTTCGATTGAACAAGACTCGGATATTGTAGTGATGCTCTATCGGGAAGAGTATTATAATCCGGATACTCCAGACCGAGGAATTGCTGAAGTGATTATTACCAAGCATCGGAATGGACCAACCGGGACGATTAAATTGCTCTTTGACCCGCAGTTTACTAAGTTTAAGAATTTAGCAAGACCCCAACAACATTATTAAGCCAATTGAAAGGATGCAAGCTAACCTTCCGCTTATCATTAACTGCCCTCTATGTCTTACAGCGAATTTACGACCCTTGGAAAAGTTAAACAAGCTTTTGGTTTAACCACCGTTGAAGGGGTGAAGTTTTTTCCTAACGTCGAACTGATCGCCCCTACTATGACTCTGGCTAGTTTTCTAGAAGACAGCTTACCTGTTGCCGTTGCCACCGGCAGTGAAAAAGCTCGTTCAGAATTAATTATTAGTCCAATTTTATTAGAAGTTAGAAAAATATTACATCGCCAAATTAGTCTATTTTCTAGAGAAGAATTTACGGTAGATCCGATTACGGGACTGAATGGAGTTTGCAACTTTATTCTCAGCAGTTCTCCGGAACTGTTGGAAATAGAAGCCCCGGTAGTTATGATTGTCGAGGCGAAAAAAGCCGACCTAAAAACCGGAATCGGTCAATGTATTGCAGAAATGGTAGCAGCTCAAAAATTTAATGAATTAAAAGATAACGCTATCCCAGCTATTTATGGAACGATTACCAGCGGGATGCAATGGCGATTTATGAAGTTAGAAGGACAAACGGTGACTATTGATTTAACGGATTATCCCCTAATTCCTGTAGAACAAATTCTGGGATTTTTGGTTTGGATGGTTCAACAAGGTCAGTTAAAGGGTTGAATATTCGACATGAATTGCCAAACCGCTTACCGAAGAATTGCTAAAGTCCACCCAAACTTATCTTGACACAAGCCCTCACACTATCCCAGTCTTGCTCGGATAAATGCCCGATTTTAATCAAGTTAGCTGTCTGAGGTAAGGTGACAATAAAGCTGCGGAAAACAGACGGGACTCGCAAACCGGCTCCTTGCCAGTCTTGAAGCGGATAGTCCGTAACACCTAACCCAGTTGTTTGCGAGGTGATCAGTCCAATAATCACATCAGGACGGTTTGCATGATATGTCGCTGACGATAGGACCACGGCTGGACGGCGTTTAACTCCGGTAACACCAGGAAAATCAACTGTTACAATATCACCGGGATGAAAACTCACTCACCCATCTCCTCATCTTCAGGAAAAATAGTCGCCGCATATTGCCAAGAAAACGCCGCTAAGTCCTGTTGATCGGCTTCTGTTCTCTGCTTGTTAAGATTATCTTGTAGATTAGCCAATACCTCAGCAGTTAGAGCAATTTCTGGCTCAGTTTGTTGGCGGCTTGCTAAAATTGATTCAATTTCCGAGGGTGAAGCCTGACCAAGTTTTTGGACTAATGATTGCAATTCCTGTTGTTGCCGTTCCAGTTCTGTTTCAGAATCCTTCTGAATCATAGAAGAAAAGGCGGCTTGACGAGTTAAGGCAAGCACAATGTATTGATTCAGAGATACACCTTCATTTGTAGCTAGGATAGTTAGCTGTTGATGCAAGGTTTCTGGTAATTTTAATGTTAATTCACTCATGGGTTTTCTTCTAACGTTAATACATTCAAAAATTTTAGCAAATCAATCCGACAGCATCAGAGGTCGATGCATCAGTTTTGTTTGTAATTAACAGTAGGCATTGCCTTCCTCTACGGATGTAACATTCACAAACGGAGGGAAAGGCAATGCTATGTCGGAATTTTAAGCAATTTGGGACCGGACGCGATGGCCGATGTCTCGGCGATAGTAGGACCCGTTGAAGTGGATTTGTTCTACGCCTTGATAGGCTTTGGCAAAGGCATCGTCAAAGTCTGTGCCGATCGCGGTGACGCCGAGGACTCGTCCTCCTTTGGTGAGCACTTGTCCGTTTTGGAGTTCGGTTCCAGCATGGAAGGTGACTGCGCCGATCGCCTCCGCTTGCTCTAATCCGGTAATCACATCCCCGGCTTCGACGAACGGATAAAACATGCCCGCCGCGTTGCTGCCGCCACCCACACAAGCAACCACCGTATCGGGCAACCGACCTAGCCGATCGAGGCACTGAGTGCGTGCTTCTCGCCCGATGAC
>CBFGOM010000076.1:0-27825 GCA_965650385.1 uncultured Oscillatoriaceae bacterium | reverse complement strand
TCTCCCCCATCTCCCCAATCCCCCATCTCCCGACCCCGAGAGGGATTAAAATGAGGGAGAGAAAGCGTTTTAAACAGGGGAGAGTAACTTATGGCAGTTAAAAAAGGTAGTATGGTTCGCGCCGTTCGCGAAACGTTGGACAATAGTTTAGAAGCAAGCGCTAGTGATTCGCGCTTCCCCAGTTATATCTTTGAAACTAAAGGGGAAGTTGTAGACATGAATGGGGACTATGCCCTGATCAAGTTTGGTCAGATGCCCGCCCCTAATGTTTGGCTACGAATCGACCAACTCGAAGAATTCAAGTAAACCCTAAACTGTTCAACGGTTTTATTAATCATGTCCTCCCCCTCCTTTTTTCCTCCGTCTTGTCATCAAGCTCGTGTTTCCATTATTGGTGCGGGTAAAGTTGGTAGTACCCTCGCCCAGCGAGTTGCTGAAAAAAATTTAGCTGATGTGGTGATGCTGGATGTCCTGGAAGGGATGCCCCAAGGGATTGCCCTGGACTTGATGGAAGCAAGGGGGGTGGAGGGTCATGACCGGCAAATTGTCGGTACCAATGATTATGATGATACGGCGAACTCGGATATTGTGGTGATCACTGCGGGTCGTCCTCGGAAACCGGGGATGAATCGCGATGATTTGATTGAGATTAATGCAGGGATTGTTAAGACAGCAGCCAAGGAGGCGATCGGGCGATCGCCTGAAGCCATCTTAATTGTGGTCACCAATCCCCTGGATGTCATGACCTACGTTGCTTGGGAAGCCACTCAACTCCCCTGCCGTCGAGTGATTGGCATGGCGGGAGTCTTGGATGCGGCGCGGTTTAAAACTTTTATTGCGATGGAACTGGGGGTTTCAATCCAGGATATCAAGGCAATGGTCCTGGGAGATCACGGACAATTAATGGTCCCCCTACCGCGCTACACGACGGTTGATGGAATTCCCCTCAAGGAACTGATGGATGCTCAAACCATTGAGCGAATTGTGGAACGCACTCGCAACGGGGGTACGGAAATCGTAGAATTAATGAAGACCGGGAGTGCTTATTTTGCTCCAGCCTCTTCGGTGAGTTTGATGATTGAAGCAATTTTGCTGGACCAGTCGCGAATCGTTCCGGCTGCGGCTTATCTTCAGGGTGAATATGGGTTACGCGATCTATTCATCGGGGTTCCTTGCCAGTTAGGATGCCGAGGGATTACTCAGGTGTTAGAACTCGAACTGGATGAGGGAGAACAGGCGGCTTTTCAGGCTTCTGCTCAATCTGTGGCCCAGCATCTGCAGCAAGCTCATGAGATTTTATCAGGCCGCACCTTGGGCTAACTGAATTCGGTTGGGAAATCGGAGCGTTCTACATCAAGGGGCGATCGCCTTTGGGATCTAGGGAGTCGGTTCCGTAGCGATTAGAAACCGGCGTTCTAGGCAACATCTCGGCTCAGGAGTAACAGATCTGGCCCAGAAATCAGGTTTCTGGTCCTTCCTCTTGATTTCATACTGTACCGACGCCCGAGAAAGGGGTCTGAGTAGAGAACCGATTAGCATTGTGTCCGGTTAAATGAGTTTCGCGGCACACTCTAAAGTAAGAGCCGAAGCTCGATTCGGTTTGCTCCTTTATACGTCTTGCTATGGCTACTTGTTCTATTTCTTCGATTTCTTCGATTAAAGACCTAAATGCGGCGATCGCCGCTCAGAACCCTTTCCCTTACCCGGCATCGGTCAGCGATCGCGAAATTTGGCGCGATGACCTTCCCAATCTCAATAGCTTGAACGATCGCATTCGTCAGGTGGTCTTTCAAGCCCTTGAACGCTCTCGTCAAGGTCGTTCTGCCTTGAGTGCGATCGCGGTAACGGGCAATCCGGGCATGGGCAAAAGTCATCTAATTAGCACCTTGCGCCATCAGGTCCAACAAGAGGATAGTGCATTGTTCGTTTATGTCAATGCCGGTCAATTAACCGATTTAAACCTCTTGCGCTATCAATTTCATCAGCGCGTAGTGGAGAGTTTACGCTATGCGGGTCAGGGAGGCGTCATGCAGTGGCAATCCCTGGCGGCGGCGATCGCTAATCATGCCATTCATGCGATCGACCCCAAGGCACGCACTTTTTCTCCCCCAGAACTGATTGCCAAACTCAACAATCATACCCGGGCTAAAAATCAAACCTGGGTGACTCAACTCACGGAAGGATTCTGCAAACTTAAACCCGATATCGCCGATCCGGATATCGTCCGGGGGATTATCTGGACCCTCTCTAGTACAGAAGCCCCCTACAGTATTAAATGGTTGTCCGGGATGGCGATCGCCCCTTCTAAAGCCACTGAACTTGGTTTACCCAATCGGTCCCGCGACTCCCGCGATGCCGATGCTTGGGAAATCCTCATGCATACCTTAACCCTGATTAGTTCCTATTACCCCCTCATAATATGTTTCGATGAGTTGGAGGCGGCAGATAAAAGCGATACGGGGTTAAAACGCGAACGGGTCGTTGCCAGCATTATTAAACGAATCTGGGATACCTTACCTCGTGCCTCCCTAGAACGGGGAATGGTCTTGTTTAGTGTCATGACTGAGGAAACCTGGCGCACGAAGGTCCAAGCGCTGCCCCCGGGAATCGCCAATTACCTGTGCAAACAAGGCGAACCGATGCAATTATACCAAATCAGTCCCGATGGGATTGTGGAGTTAGTGCGCCTCTGGTTACAAGGGTTTTATGACCACTACCATTTAACCCCACCGAACCCGGTTTACCCCTTTGAAGCGGGTCAATTAAGGGCATTGGCGCGCGAACAGTTGTCAGTTCGGGAGATTTTGGAATGGTGTGCGGAAAATTTCCATCCCGTGGAAGAAGACCCCTTTGAACAGGTGGAAGCGGCGTTTGAGGGGGAACAGATTTATCCGCAGAATCTGGAGTCTCTACTCGATAATGGGACAGTCGCCCAGGCGATTTATTTTGGGTTCCAACGGCTTCTGGGACAGACGATCGCGGGGGTGGAAGTGGAGTCGGTGAGCGATCGCATTCAGCGAGATCGCCACAATCGCGGTTATATTCAATTGACCTTGACCACTCGTGAGAATGGCCGTCTTTCCACTCTGGGAGTGGCGATTCTACAAGAGATGCAGAGCCAAAAAGTGGAAGCGGCTTTAAAACGGTTGGTTCAATATGAAACCTTTGATCTCACCTGTGGTTGTTTAGTTCGCCCTTACGAGCATGGGATTCCCCCCCATTGGCAAGCATCCCGTTATCTGCAACAGTTCACCGGAGAACGGGGGGGACAGTGGGTGGATTTAAAAGCGGAGGACATTCTGCCTCTGATTGCTTTATGGCGGGTCTATCAGTGCCGCAGTGTGTATGGAATCGGGACCGAACAAATTTTTGAGTTTATCGCTTCCCGAAAACTCGCCACGGAAAATCCTCTGTTACAGGCGATCGCCCGCAGCACCCTTTCTCCAGAACGGGTCACACCAACTCGGGAGAAACCCGAGTCAGAATCAGTTAAAGGGATTAATTTAGCCACCTCAACCGACCGTTTAGGGAGCGGATGACGTAACACCCCAACCCCTGAGCGCACCCTCCCTTTGAGGGGCAATTTTTATGGGATTTTCTCCCGGCAGTCTCTGGGGAACTCACGATGGGTTTCCTTTTGTAAATAAGTATTAATACCGAGTTAATCGGCTGGTTTTGCTGTGTAAACTAAAAGGAAAGAAACAGGATTGAGGGCGATCGCGTCTCAGGAAAAATTAACGGTTATAGCCAAATCTCAAGCTGTCATAATCGGATCAATCAACGGCTCCGAACGGCTTAGGCTATAACTATCAGAACCCAAGAGTTAATCCAGCCGCCCTGGTCTCTCAATTCAGAGAGCATTAACAGCATCTCGGCAATTTAGGGGCTTGTTTTTCCTTAACTCTTAATTTTAGCCGATCGCGGCTCATCGGCCCCTTACCTTAATAATTCTTAACCTATTTCTTGGAGTTTTGTAACTTTTGCTTTATAATCTGTTACAGACAAGAATCGTAAAAACCAGCTAGGGATCACCTTGCTGGGTATGAGAACTAGACGAGGAAATGTTATGTCTGAAATATTCCCGGTTATCTTATTGGCAATTGGCACGATCGCGATCGCTTACTTCCTGGAACTGTTTGCTGCCATCTTTGGGGATGTCTGGCTATTAGTCGCCTCCATTCCCAGTTGGTCTTGGACTGTAGTCTTATTAGTGGCCGTGATTGCAACTTATAAAGCCTTACCTGAGTAAGTAATAATGCTTAATTTAGTTCAGGTCGTCCGGGTCTACCCTTTAGAAATCCTAGGGAAAATTCTGGACTTTATGTTAAACAACTCTGACCCAATCCCTCCATCCCCTGTGAGAGTCAGCGCTATACCTAAGTTGACCCCAATTCATCCCTGGAGAAGCCTTCGTTATCATCAATCTGAGTTCAGTTTTGAAACCGATTCGAGGGTATTATCATTGACCTGCATGAGGAACAGCCATTGTAACCAGTCAAGGATTGAGTGCCGTCGGTGCCGTGGGTGAGACGAGGGTCGGTTTTGGGCGGATGGGAACTCCGGGTCAGATAGACCAACCCGGGCAGCATTTTGAAGAAAACGGAGAGATTGAGGGCGATCGCACCGCCACCGGAACAGGATAATCCCCCTTTAATCTCCCCAGCGGGTCGGGTTCATGCTGGTTTAGAAGATTGGGGCTGATTTATTTCCCTGGATTTGCAAGGCGAACAAGGCTACTCTACATTATTAAGCCCTGAAACCCTGCAAAAACTGCATACTCCAATGTTGAAGCGTGGTTTGATGCCAGAAGGAAGGGAGTTGCGATCGCTAGGGCTTAAGAGGGATTATTACCTAACGCGATTGCGTCGAGTTTTGTATCACAAAGGTAGTACACAGGCATTCCGAGGGACCGATCAAGCTGTCTGTGTCTGGTTAGTGGAAGTGGGATAGTTGAAGAAACGAGACTCATACCTAATCCGGGTATCAAAAGGTGTTAACTAGCCCTGTCAAGGTGTATTGATTTATTGGAGTAAATGCTTGCGCCCTTCCTTGGGGTGTAAGTATTTACTCCAACAAGAAACCCCGATTTTTCGTCATCAAATGTACGAACAATTCAGGGCGCAAGCATTTACTCGAACAAGAAACCCCGATTTTCCTCATCAAATTTATCATCTTGACAGGGCTAGTGTTAACAGACCTAGAGCAACCGAAGTCCGTATTATAGACCGTTGAAAACTCGATTCCGTAATAATACTATACTGGCGTCTTAGAGCAGACTGCGCTTAAAACGGGGTATTTTTATTAAAATAAAGGAAATATAAAACCTGTTTATAAAGATGACTGTCTATGTTTTTTAAAATTTGTCAAGTCTCTCCAGAAATAAAGTGCGGAGGATATAGCTTGTGGGATATCCAATCAATCCGACTACTCCAGACTGTAGCGGGTCTAAAAGTAGTGGACATCTCCAAGTGAATCCCTAAAATGTAGTGAGTGAGGTAGGCTCAAATGGTCACACAGTCCCAACTTATAGCGCTGCAACAAGAATACGCTGAACTCCAGAACCGGCTTCAGGAAAGTGAAACGCGGTTTCAGATGAGCTTTAGTCAAGCCCCGGTGGGGATGGTGCAGTGTGGATTAGACGGTCAAATTTGGGAGGCGAATGACAAATTTTGCGAAATTGTCGGATACACAGGGGAGGAGTTGCGATCGCACAGTTTTGAGGACCTGACCCACCCGGAAGACTTAAATATCGAATTAGTCTGGGCCAAAAAATTAGTTAATGGGGAAATTGATACCTATTCTCTACAAAAGCGCTATTTGAGAAAGGACGGTGCGATCGCCCGCGTTTCCCTGCGGGTAAATTTGGTCCGAGATGCCAAAGGACAGCCGCACTCACTCATGGGGTTTATTACAGAAATCACCCCTAATCTAGGTCAAATTCTCCCGTTTCAAGATGAGGTGAGACAGGAGAAAGCCGAACGGGAACGCGCCGAAGCCGCTTTGCATGAATATGAAGCCCGCTTTGAACGGTTAGCGAAAACTTTACCGGGAATGATTTATCAATACCGTCAGTATCTGAATCAAACTGATGATAGGTTTACTTATGTTTCCCCCGCTTGTCAAGATATTTATGAACTCGAACCCGAAGCGGTTCTCAACAATTACCAGTTAATGTGGCAAATCATTCATCCGGAGGATAGTACAGGATTTGCGCGCTCATTCATCCATGCTGCCGAAACGGGGACAGACTGGTATTATCAGTGGCGGATTATCACGCGTTCGGGAAAAGTGAAATGGCTGCAAGGGGCGGCTAAAAAGTCTCCTCAAACTGATGGGGCGATGGTATGGGATGGGATGGTTCTGGATATTACCGATCGCAAATTGGCTGAAGAGTCAATGCGCCAACAGATCGAAATGTTAAACCAAGCAAATGATTCGATTATCATTCTTGACTTAAATAACCAAATCCAGTTTTGGAATCAAGGTGCTCAGCGATTATATGGATGGAGTTTCACTGAGGTTGTAGGGAAATCGAGCTATGAATTGTTACGCACGAGCTTTCCTCAACCGTTGTCAGAAATTATGGCCCATTTTTTAGCGGATGGACATTGGCGAGGGGAGTTGGTTCATACGAAGCGAGATGGCACTCAAGTTGTGGTTGAAAGTCGGTGGACTTTGCAACGGGATGACCTCAATTATCCTCGGGCTATTTTAGAAATTAACACGGATATTAGCGATCGCAAACAAGCGGAACAGGCTTTAAAAAATAGTGAGGCCCGCTTTCGGACAACTTTTGAGCAAGCCGCAGTGGGGGTGGCTCATGTAAATTTTGAGGGCCAGTTTATTCGCATTAATCAACGCTTTTGTGACATTGTGGGCTATTCCAAAGCGGAAATATTAGACTTAACTTTTCAGGAGATTACTCATCCCGAAGATTTAGAGTTAGATTGGGAATTAGCCCAGCAGGTGAAGGAAGGACAAATTACGCATTACTCGATTGAAAAACGCTATATTCGCCAAGATAAGACTTGGATTTGGGTGAATTTAACGGTGGCGATGGAGCAAGATAGAAATTATTGGATTTCGGTGGTCGAAGATATCAGCGATCGCAAGAAAGCTGAAGCGGCAAGGCTGCAAAGTGAGGCCAAACTTCGAGAAAAAGTGGCCCGAGAAGAACTGCTCAATCGCTTGACTTCCCAAATTCGCAATTCCCTAGATCTGAATCAGATTTTGCACACTGTGGTGACTGAACTGCATCGGGTTTTGAATCTGGATCGCTGTTATTTTTTATGGCATGAAACGAACCCGACTGCGGTTTGGTCTTGCATTCAAGAAGCTAAACGACCTCATTTGGACAGTTTCTTGGGGGAATACCCCCTTTCCGATTCTAACTCTTTGTATCGGAAACTGATAGCGGGGGAAATGGTGTGGTGCGATGATTTGACTCAAGGGCTGGATCGGGAGTGGCATCGTATTTATTTAGAACAGGGATTTAGCGCGATTTTGTTAGTTCCCCTGAGAAAAAATAATGGCAAGTTAGGGGTGATTTGTTGTGCCACTTTGGGCAAACCCCGTCCCTGGAAAACATCGGACCTTGAGTTGTTAGAGGCAGTCCGGGATTGCATGGAAATTGCGATTTCTCAGGCGGAATTGTATAAAGAAGCGACAGCGCGATCGCAAGAACTGGAACAAACTCTTAAAGAACTCCAAAAAACTCAAACTCAACTGATTCAAAGTGAGAAAATGGCGAGTTTGGGCCAATTGGTGGCGGGAATTGCTCACGAAATTAATAATCCAGTCAGCTTTATTTTTGGCAATATTATTCATGCGAGAGAGTATCTGTCTGATTTACTGGCGGTGGTGGAACTCTATGACGAACAGTATCCCAATCCTGTACCGGAGATTATTGAAAAAGCAGATGAGGTGGATTTAGAGTTTTTGAAGCAAGACTTTTCTAAACTTTTAGACTCGATGGAACAAGGGGCGATTCGCATTCGAGAAATTGTCACGTCTTTGCGGACGTTCTCCCGCTATGATGAAGCGGCCCTCAAAGATATAGAGATTCATTCGGGAATTGAAAGTACCTTAATGATTCTCAAAAATCGGTTAGATTCTCAAGCCAATCGTCCAGAAATTGAAGTGATTAAAACCTATGAAATGCTTCCCAAGGTGGAGTGTTTTGCCAGCGAAATCAATCAGGTGTTTATCAATATTCTGACCAATGCGATCGATGCCATTGAGGAAGCTTATCGGCAAGGTAATCGCCAGGAACCGGGTAAAATTTGGATTCGGACTCAGGTTCTACCCGGTGATCGCATTGCTATCCAGATTAAAGATAATGGCTGTGGCATTCCTGAACATTCTGTCTCTCGCCTCTTTGACCCATTTTTTACCACCAAACCCATCGGAAAAGGGACCGGATTAGGATTGGCAACGAGTTATCAAATTACGGTGGATCGCCACAAAGGTAAACTCCTATGTACCTCCACCCTAGGTATAGGGACTGAATTTACCATTGAACTGCCGATTCACCAGGACCAATTTCACAAAGATGAAAAACGATAAAAGGCATACATAAATATTAAATATCTCCCCCATCTCCCAATTCTCACCCATCTCCCCCATCTGTCCTTAAAAAAATGGCAATCCTTGTTAACTCGCATAGCAAGCGCGGTACAATAGAAGGAAAGCAGAACACTTCAAAAAAGTGTCAGGGACTGGAGAGACCATACAATGCACGCGATCGCTGACTATTTGATCACCGAAAAAATTCATGAAAGTGTTCACACCCTAGTGTACCGTGGATGTCGGTCCGGGGATGACACCTCCGTTATGATTAAAATTCCCAATGCGGAATATCCGACGGTGGGGGAACTGGTTCGGTTGCGGAATCAATATGCGATCGCCAAAAATCTCAATGTCCCCGGAATTGTCAAACCCTTAAGCCTAGAACGCGATCGCAATGGATTGGCACTGATTCTGGAAGATTTTGGAGGAATTTCTCTAAAAGATTATACCACCTCTCATCCCCTTTCGATTGCGGATTTTCTCTCCATTGGGATCCAAATTGCTGAGGCTTTAGATGCATTATATCAAAATGGCATCATTCATAAAGATATCAAGCCGGATAATATTTTAATTCACCCCCTCACAAAGCAAGTTAAGCTAACAGATTTTAGTATTTCTTCTCGCTTACCCAAAGAATCTCTCACCTTGGTCAATCCCAATGCCTTAGAGGGAACTTTAGCTTATATTTCCCCGGAACAAACGGGGAGGATGAACCGATTAATTGATTATCGCACAGATTTTTATTCCCTGGGTGTCACGTTTTATGAACTGTTAACGGGAACTTTACCGTTTGCCTCAACGGATGCGATGGAATTAGTTCATTATCATATTGCCAAACAGCCGGTCCCCCCGAACCGCCTGGTTTCAGATATTCCGGAGGTGATCTCGGAAATTATCATGAAATTGATGGCAAAAAATGCGGAAGGGAGATATCAAACAGCCCGGGGTTTAAAAGCAGATTTAGAAACCTGTTTGATCCAACTGCAAACCACCGGCAAGATTCAACCCTTTGCCATTGCTCAACGGGATATTGCAGTGCGATTCCAGATTCCGGAAAAACTGTACGGACGAGAGGCGGAAATTGCTCACTTAATGGGGACATTTGAAGCCGTTGCGACAGGGCCCGCGCAACTGATGTTAGTGGCGGGATATTCGGGGATTGGAAAATCGGTATTAGTTCAGGAAGTCCATAAACCGATTCTGGCAAAACGGGGTTATTTTATCTCGGGAAAATTTGACCAGTTTAAGCGGAATATCCCGTTTGCACCTCTGATTAAAGCGTTTCAAGATTTAATTCGCTACCACATCCTTACGGAAAGTTCCAAGGCGATCGCCACCTGGAAAAAACAACTCTCTGCCGCCCTAGAAAATCAAGGACAGGTGATTATTGAAGTGATTCCTGAACTGGAATTACTCTTAGGAAAACAACCAGCCCTCCCGGAACTTCCTGCGGCTGAATCTCAAAATCGATTTAATCGAATTTTTCAAAATTTTATTCGGGTATTTGCCACGCAAGAGCATCCCTTGGTGGTGTTTTTAGATGATTTACAATGGGCGGATATTGCCTCGTTAAAATTACTAGAATTGCTCTTAAGCGACGGGGATTTACATCATGTATTGGTGATAGGGGCTTATCGCGATAATGAAGTGAGTCCGGTACATCCCTTGATGTTGATGGTGAATCGCCTGCAACAAACTCAGGGGGTGGGGATTAATCGCATTGAAGTCCCCCCCCTGAAGCGGGAGGATTTGAATCACCTAGTAGCCGATGCTTTAAGTTGTCCGGAAACGCGATCGCAACCGATTTCCGAACTGGTGTTTCAGAAAACTGAAGGAAATCCCTTCTTTATCACCCAGTTTTTAAAATCCCTTTATGAGGATCATTTATTAGAATACGATAGCGATCGCGGGTATTGGCAGTGCGATCTCACCCAAGTTCGAGCCTTAGCGGTTTCGGAGAACATTGTAGATTTTATGGCAACGCAGTTGCAGCGGTTACCGGCCCCAACCCAAACCGTTTTAACCTTAGCTGCTTGTATCGGACATCAATTTGACCTCGCCACTTTATCCGTTGTATATGAGCATTCCCTGGGGGAAACCTCAACCCAGTTATGGGAAGCCCTGCAAGCGGGGGTGGTGAATCCAGTCAGCGAATTGTATAAATTTTTCCAATCGGGTTCGGGGTCTGAGGGCGAAGAGATGAATACCGAAGCCCCGACGGTTCAGTATAAATTTTTACACGATCGCGTCCAGCAAGCCGCCTATTCTCTGATTCCTGAGCGTGAGAAACAAGCCACCCACCTGAAAATCGGACGGTTACTCTTACAAAATACCCCCGCCGCCGCAGTCGAAGAAAAAGTCTTTGATTTAGTCAATCAATTAAATATGGGGGCTGATTTAATTGAGAGTGAATCAGAACAATATCTATTAGCAACCTTGAATCTGCAAGCAGGACATAAAGCCAAAGCTGCTACTGCTTATGAACCGGCATTACGGTATTTGGAGGCGGGGTTGGCTTTATTGCATCCTACCAGTTGGGGCGATCGCTATGATTTAACCCTCGATCTTCATCTAGCCGCCGCTGAATCCGCTTATTTAAGTACCGAGTTTGAGCGCATGGAAGAACTCGCCCAAATCGTCCTAGAAAAAGCCGAGTCTCTCCTGGATAAAATTCAAATTTATGAAGTTAAAATCCAAGCTTATACGGCCCAAAATAAACAACTTGACGCCCTGGCTACCGGGAGAGAAGCCCTGGGGTTATTAGGAGTTAACTTACCCGAACAACCCAGCTTTGAGCATATTCAAAATGGACTGGGGGAACTGTTTTTCCGGTTAACCGATCAGCGCATCGAAGCCTTAAGCGAATTGCCGAAAATGAGCAATCCTGATAAAAAAGCGGCGATGCGAATTCTCAATAGTGCTATTGCCCCAGCCTATCAATCTGCCCCATTATTGTTACCCTTGCTGGTTTTTGAAGAAGTTAAGCTATCCCTAGACTATGGCAATACCGATGAATCGACTTACGCGTATGCCTGTTATGGATTAATTTTATGCGGCATCGTAGGAGATATCGAAACCGGCCATCAATTTGGTCAATTAGCTTTAACAGTGTTGGCGCAATTTGAGAATCAAAAACTTAAAGCCCGGACCATGATGGTGGTGAATAATAATGTGCGATTGTGGAAGGAACCCCTCCAACATACCGTTGCCCCTTTACTCATCGCTTATGAAAGCGGACTGGAAACCGGAGATGTAGAATATGCCGTGTTATGTGCTTATAATTACTGCATTAATTCCTATTTTGCCGGTAAAGAATTGGGGCAGCTAGAAGCGGAAATGTCTTCCTACAGTTTGCTGATGGAAAAACTGAAGCAGACCAATACCCTCAACTATCAAAAAATGTACTGGCAGGTCGTGTCCCATTTAATTCGAGGGGCTGATCATCCGCAACAACTGGTGGGGGAATTGTATAATGAATTTACCATGTTACCGCTGCATGAACAAACCAGCGATCGCTACGCCTTATGTTGTTTGTACTTGCACAAACTGATTCTCAGCTATCTGTTCAGACAAAGCCAGTCTGCTTTTGAAAATGCCGGAATGACCGCTCAATATTTAGATGGGTTAACCGCTGTTTATCCGTTACCTCTGTTCTATTTTTATGACTCTCTCGCTGCATTAGGGGTCTATAAAAATCGGACTGAAGCAGAACAAGAAGTGCTGCGAAATCAGGTAGAAGCGAATCAAGAAAAAATGAAAAAATGGGCAGGATTTGCCCCCGATAATTTTCTGCATAAATATGAACTGGTGGAAGCAGAAAAAGCCCGAGTATTTGGGGACATTGCTGAGGCGATCGCCGGTTATGACCGGGCCATTCTCCACGCCCGGGAAAGCCAATATATTCAAGAAGAAGCCTTGGCTAATGAACTTGCCGGGGAATTTCATCTTCAGCGAGGAAGTCAACAAATCGCGCAATTTTATTTAACAGAAGCCTACTACGGATATGTACGTTGGTCAGCGAATGCTAAAGTAAAATTTTTAGAAAAAAAATATCCGTTAGTATTAGCCCGAGTCACCCAACGGTCAGTGATTCGGCCCTTCAGCATTCAAGAAACAATTTCCTCCTTGGGCACTACTAGTACCAGTATTAGCCAAGATTCTTCAGCATTGGATATGACGACGGTGATGAAAGCGGCATTAGCCCTTTCTGAAGAACTGGTTTTAGATAAATTTTTAAATAAGTTAATGCGGGTTATCCTGGAAAATGCAGGCGCACAAACTGGATTTTTAATTTTAGAACAAGATGGAAAACAAGTCATTCAGGCAGCGGGGAATATTGAGGAAGAAATCGTGACAACTACCATACCCGGTATTGAAATTAGTTGCACGGGAATTTCCCTAGAAGATTTCTCCTGTTTGCCCTTGAGTATTATCAATTATGTGCATCGGACCGGAGAGGTTCTCGTTCTCAATAATGCAGCAATTGAGTCAGTTTTTATGACTGACCCGTATATTACAGCGAAGCAACCCAAATCAATTTTGTGCTTCCCGATTACCTATCAAGGTCAGACGGTCGCTATTTTATATTTAGAAAATAATTTGAGTACCGGCGTGTTTACCCATGATCGCCTGGAAGTTTTACAGTTACTTTCCTCTCAGGCGGCTATTTCCCTAGAAAATGCCCGACTATACCAGAATTTACAACAGTCACTTCAGGACCTGAAAGAAGCTCAATTGCAACTGGTTCAGACGGAAAAAATGTCTACCCTGGGACAGTTAGTGGCGGGAGTCGCCCACGAGATTAATAATCCCCTCAGCTTCGTTCACGGCAATTTGAATATGTCCTTGGAATATGCGGAAGATTTGTTGAACCATCTGCAACTTTATCAGCAATTCTATCCGGAACCGATTGCAGATATCCAAAATCATGCCGAGGCGATCGATTTAGAATACTTGCAAGAAGATTTCCCAGAAATGCTGCGATCCATGAATGTGGGAACCGATCGCATTAAGGAAATTGTCAAATCTTTGAAGAATTTTTCCCGCAAAGACCCCGGGGTGTTTCAAAAAACCGATATTCATGCGGGAATCGATAGCACATTGCTGATTTTATCAAATCGCTTAAAAGCGACGGGTTCTAAACCTGCGGTTACAGTCATTAAAGAGTATGGAAACCTCCCTTTAGTTCCCTGCTATCCGGGACAATTGAATCAGGTATTTATGAATTTGATTGCTAATGCGATCGATGCTTTAGAATCAGGGGTATCGAGTCATTTGTCCAAGATTACCAGTGGTTCATCTGTCGAAAATACCCCAGTAGTTTCGCCCAAAGAAGCTGAATCTAAAATTATTCGGATTCGGACTGAATTAAAAGATTATTGCGTCGCGATTCACATTGCCGACAATGGATTGGGGATGAGTGAGGAGGTGCAAAAACAACTATTTCGGACCTTCTTTACCACGAAACCGGAAGGGAAAGGGACTGGACTAGGGTTATCGATTAGTCATCAAATTATTGTGGATCGACATCATGGACAACTCCTCTGTACCTCCCAACCCGGGGAAGGTACAGAGTTTATCATTGAAATTCCGATTCGACATGAAAATCGAACGGTTTAATTGGGATTAGGACTGAGGCGATCGCCCGACAGTTTCTAATATTTTCAGGGGACCGACTGCTTTAAGACGTTCCATTTCCTGGGAATTGCGGACAAAGAGTGAACCGACAAAGGCGAGGGAATTAATGGAAATAGAGTCAAAATTTTCCTGCGATCGCGGGACAATTAGCATCCAATCCCGGGTCATCAAAAGATTGTAAGGACCCGCTTGCCTCGGACTCCTTTCTTCGGGTTCTAACCCTACAGTTGCTAACAGTTTGAAATAGGATTCAAGGGTGATTTGTGCCGCTGCCAAGGGATCGTTAAATAAGTCTGGTTCAAAAAAAGTAACGGCACAATCAAAGGGAAAAGCGGCGATCGTTCCCACCCCATCTACCACCGTCGCCGAGGCGATCGCCTCCTCCAAAGGAATTTTTGGTCCATCGGCGGCGATCGGCAGGGGGACTAATTGCAAATGTTTGTGTCTTTGACTCGCCCCCGCTTCCTTTCCTCCGTTATAAAACCCTAACCCATCAAACTGCTGTAAACAGCCCCACATCGCCTCAAAATCGGCTAGAGTGAGTAACATTTCCTGGTCTTCAAACTCCCGTGTTACTAATAATAAATGATAATCTACAACATTAAATTTATTTAATAAGCAAACATGAGTGGGGGAAATATCGGTGACAAACAAATCGCGGTCATAAGGTAAAAAAGGATTAAATTCTTGCCCTGATTTCCGAGTTTTATCGGCTTCGGATTGTTTCGCCTTCTGCTTGCGAACGAGATTGGACAAAATTCGCACTAAAAAGCGCATTCCCTGGGTTTCTAAAAACTCAGAATCGGTGGGAATCGATTGCAGTGCACCGGATTCTAGTCCATGTTTCGTACAGTGTTTCACCTTACACCATAACGTATCGGGTTCTAGGGTGAGGCGGCCTTGCAACCTCGCTTTGTCCTCTATCATGATGGCAATGTGATGGATAGGATTACCGGATCTACTTTAGAACAGATTCGGACATTTGACTAGACTGGGGCAGGTTGAGTTCATGCATGGGGTGATGAATTTATTTATTTTATCAGAATGGGAATAAAAATTCCAGGATTTTAAGATAAAATAACAAATATTTTTTTAATTCAAAATTTGACGAATGAGTGCATCGAATCCTACTCAAAAATCTGGAACCGGGGTTCCAACGCTGCCGCCCAATTTGACTCTGCGATCGTATCAAAAACAGGCGATCGCCAGTTGGTTTGGCAACCAGGGACGAGGAACCCTGAAAATGGCAACGGGAAGCGGCAAAACCATCGCTGCCTTGGCGATCGCCACGGAACTCTATCATCGCATTGGATTACAAGTATTGCTCATCCTCTGTCCCTACCGTCACCTGGTCAATCAGTGGGCGAGAGAATGTGAGAGATTCGGGTTAGCCCCGATTTTAGCGTTTGAAACTGTTTATACTTGGCAGAGTCAGTTTTCTACCCAACTTTACAACGTCAGTGCTAATCTCCAGCCTTTTCTCACAATTATTACCACTAATGCAACCCTGATGAGTGAGGGATTCCAATCTCAATTGCGGTACTTCCCCGAAAAAACTTTGATTATTGGGGATGAAGCGCACAACCTGGGGGCACCACGTCTCGAAGAAAGTTTACCCCGAAAAATTGGCTTACGATTAGCCCTTTCTGCCACCCCTGAACGCTATTTTGATGAGACTGGAACCCAGGGATTGTTAGACTATTTTGGCTCGGTTATTCCCCCGGAATTGACCCTAGCGGATGCAATTCGAGCCGGGGCATTGGTGCGGTATCTTTATTATCCGATTTTGGTGAATTTAACGGAATCAGAAGGCTATGCTTATTTGAAATTAACCAAGCGCATTGGCTGGATATTAAGCCATCAAGAAAAGATGGATCTTAATCATGATGATTTAAGAGGATTAATCATGCAACGCGCCCGGTTAGTTGGGTCAGCGAGTAATAAATTAACTGCTTTGCGCGAGTTAATGAAAACCCGTCTGCATACCAGTCATACCTTATTTTATTGTGGCGATGGTACCGTTGAAGAGTCGGGTTTTCGGGGCAGCGATCGCCAACTAGAAGCGGTATCCCACTTGCTGGGGTCGGAACTTGGTTATCGGATCAATACCTATACCGCTGACACGGCGATCGAGGAACGAGAAGAATTGCGACGGCAATTTGAAAGCGGAGAACTACAAGGATTAGTCGCCATTCGCTGTTTAGATGAAGGGGTAGATATTCCCGCCATTAAAACCGCTGTGATTCTCGCTTCTAGTGGTAATCCCCGCCAGTTTATCCAGCGTCGAGGCCGGATTTTGCGACCCCATCCCAACAAAGATAGAGCGACTCTTTTTGATACCATTGTTATGCCTCCCAAACTTGACCGAGAGACGTTAGAAATCGAGCGAAATATCTTAAAAAAAGAATTACGCCGCTTTATAGAATTTGCAGATTTAGCCGACAATGCTGGAGAAGCGCGAATGCAATTACTCCAACTACAGAAATCTTATGGATTATTAAGTCTTTGACAGTTGGGGGAAAGCCCGGTAAAATTAATGACAATTGGGTAACACTTCACTCGGGGAGGAAATCATCAAATGTACGCCAGTCACCCGCCAGAATCGGATACAACCGTGGGAGTCCCCTCTCCTTCCGGGACAGTTCCTGTCAAAAAGTACCTCATTTTTGCAGAAAATCAGCCCGCTTATCACCCCAGCAATCGACCCCACGAGGAACTCCGTGATATCGAAGAACCGATCCTCAGTGCCTCTCCGGAAGTCCGCACCATTATTGAGCGCGTTTTGCAAGCGGAAAAAGATAAACTTTACATGAAAGCGCCCCGAAATATTAATGATGATATCCTCAAAATTGTTAAGGAAGCAATCCAATGAAATTGATTTCTCTCACTCTTTGTAATTTTCGCCAATTTTATGGGAGAACCCCCGAAATAGTCTTATCCAGAGGGGCGAATAATACTACCATTATTCATGGCAATAACGGATCCGGTAAAACCACTTTAATGAATGTCTTTACTTGGGTTCTTTATGAACAATTTTCCGCTGCTTTTGCCGGACCCGATCGCCTCGTGAATAAACGCGCCATCACTGAAGCAAAACCCGGTGAACCCGTTGCCTGTTGGGTGCAATTGGTGTTTGAACATGACAGCAAACGCTATCAAGCAAAACGCCTCATTCGCGCTTACAATACCTCCACAGGAATTGCGCACGGATCGAGTGAATTATTTATGACGATCGCCGGAGATGATGGCAGATGGTCCCCGCCTCCACCACAACAACATCCCGATGATATCATTGGTCGAATTTTACCAGAAAGTTTACATCAATATTTCTTTTTTGATGGAGAACGGATCGAGTATATTGTCCGTTCTGAGAAAAAAGCCGAAATTGCTGAAGCTACGAAAAAATTACTCGGGTTAGAAGTCTTAAATCGGGCAATTCGTCACTTAGGCGAAACCCGCAAAAGCTTAGAAACGGAATTAAAAGCGATTGGCGACCCCCAAACCCAACAGTTATTAAAAGAAAAGGCAACCCGAGAGAAAGAGGGAACTCGCCTCCAGAAACGACAAACTGAGATTACCCAAGAGTTAGAAGCACAAGCACAACTGAAGAAAACCATCAGCGATCGCCTCCTGGAATTAGGCGGGGCGGAAGAATTGCAAAAGCGGCGCAAAAACCTAGAGGAACAAAATACTTCCATTCGCCACCAATTAAAACAAACTAAAGAAGCGTTAAAACGGGCTATTTCTAGTCGAGGTTATATCACCTTACTGGGAGAATTTACGAGCGAATTTAGAACTTTCGTCAATGATTTACGGAACCGAGGGGAACTACCCGCAGGGATTAAACAACCCTTCGTCCAACAATTGCTCGATCGCCAACGTTGTATTTGTGGGGCCGAACTTAATGAAGGCAATCCCGCCCGACAACTCGTGCGATCATGGATGGATAAAGCAGGGATGGCAGACATTGAAGAAACCGCCATTCGCATGAGTACCCAAGTAGAGGCGATCGATAAACAAGTCCCCGACTTTTGGCAAGAAATGGACCGCCAACAGAAGGCGATTGAAGGATTTAGAACTGAACTTTCTGCCATAGAAAACCAGTTAGATGAAATCAAAGATAAACTGAGAAGCTATCCTGATGAAAACATTCAAGAATTGCAAAAACGCCTAGACGAAATCGAGCGAAAAATGAGTGAACTAGACCGAGAATTGGGTTCTAATCAAACTCAGATAGATAGCTTGCAAGGGGCGATAGAACGCTTAAATAAACAACTGGAAAAGCAGAAAACCAACGAAGAGAAACAAGAGTTAGCCAAAAAACGGATTTTCGCCACCCAGGATGCGATCGACCGCTTAACCGAGGTGCGATCGCGCCTAGAAAACCAATTTAGAACCCAACTGGAACAACGAGTTCAGGAAATCTTTAGTGAAATTTCCTTTACCCCCTATCTCCCCAAACTCAGCGACAAATACGAACTCACCTTAATCGAAAATACTAGCGGATTTGAAGTCCCCGTTGCTGCCTCCACCGGCGAAAATCAAATCCTCAGTTTATCCTTCATTGGCGGCATTATCGATGGCGTTCGCGAGTGGAGTAAAAAGAACACTTTAATGGGACCGGATAGCAGTACCTTTCCCATCGTCATGGACTCCCCCTTTGGCAGTTTAGATGAAATTTATCGCCGCCAAATTGCCAAAATTCTGCCTCAACTTGCTAACCAACTTGTTGTTTTAGTGACCAAAACCCAATGGCGGGGAGAAGTCGCCCAAGAAATGAAACCTTACATCGGTAAAGAATATGTGCTTGTTTATAACTCTCCGAAACCCGATTGTGAAGAAGATTGGATTGAATTAAAAGGAATGCGCTACCCGTTAGTTAAGTTGAGTCCCAATGAATTTGAATATACCGAAGTGGTAGAGGTAGATGAAGCATTTTAAAAAACTGTATCCTTTAACCAGGGATCAGAAATGGGGTTTCTTCATAAAATTGCTGCAATTTAGTCTAAACTTTGTTTAAGAAACCCGGTTTCCACCCTAAAATAAATGACCAACAACTGCTTGACAAATGACCCGCTTTATTCATGACCAATTTGCCAAAGATTACTTAGAAGAATTGCTGTCTCCTTATGGCGAAGTCAAACCCTCCCGACGAGTCGCTGGAGAAGTCCGAGAAATTGATGTTTGGTTTGCACCTTCCCCCGAAGCAAATGCCAATCTTGCGGGATTAGGATTATTAGGACGATTAGCAGGGACCCCGGCAATCTTTGAACCCTTTCGCAACCCCGCTAACACCGACGATATCTGTAATTGCCTCTTAAAATTGCTAGAAGTTCGGGGAGATTACCAACGAGAAGCGAACCGGAATCAGACTCGGATTCAAGAGTCTGACTTACCCAAATTATGGATACTCACCCCGACGGCATCCGCCAACCTTTTAAATGGATTTAGAGCTATACTAGAACCAAATTGGTTGCCTGGGGTGTACTTGATGGGGGACTCTCTGAGAACAGCGATCGTGGTGATTCACCAACTACCCCGGACCGTAGAAACCCTCTGGTTGAGACTTCTAGGAAGAGGAACAGTCCAAAAGCAAGCGATCGATGAACTCGAAGCACTTCCACAGGATAACCCGTTTCGGGCGATCGCCTTAGAAATGCTTTACAACCTGCGGCAAAACTTACAAGTTAATCAAAGTAACGATGCAGAAGAACGGGAGTTAATTATGCGATTAGCACCACTTTATCAACAAGACCGAGAACAAGCAATCCGCGAAGGAGAAGAACGAGGGATTCAGCTAGGAGAAGAACGAGGAATTCAGCAGGGACAGCGGCAATTGATACAAAATTTCTTGCGGGTACGCTTTGGGGAATTAGATGAGGAACTATCCACGCTAATTGACCGCTTATTAGCATTACCTACCGAGGAATTGAGCGCCCTAATGTTGCAATTAGCGACGCTATCTCGCGAAGAATTATTAGGGAGATTTTCTGAAAGGGACTAAATCTTTGAGTCTTGGATTTTTAGGGGACATGAATTGCGATCGTCTTTTCATTACGGGAAGGCGATCGCCTTTCTCAACCCTTGATAACCTCTACCCAAACTAAATCGTCTCCTGAGAATCCATCGAGGCGATCGCGCTAGAAGCGGAAACTGGCACAATCCTGCTGCAAACTGGCACAATTTAGGCTACAAATAGGTTTTAAGGCCGCGTAAACATTAATAACTCAATGAAAGCAGTACAAGTCCTAGCAGGCATTTTAGTCGCCTTCACCCTACCCACTAGCGCCGAGTTGATGCCACCGGGGAGAGGGACCCGGATCCCGGAGTTCGGGGATACCTTCGAGGAAGTCGGTTGGAGTTATAATTTCAATAACCCTAAACTCTACAATCAATATCACAATCCCGGTTCTGGTTGGGTTGAAGTCATCCATGCGCGCAATGATCCCACGAGTGTTTCTGTCAATGGCAGATGGATCGAGGGACCGACTCGGGGACATCCGGATATTGTCGAACAAGTCAGAACCCCACCAGGAGGCATTCCTGGAAGTCAATATTCCTTGCGTCTAAGAACTACAAATTCCGGCACTCCTAAGATTACCCAAGGGACGATTCAACAAGATGATTTGCTGAATATTATTCCCGGTAAAACCAACGGGGATATTCCTCTGGGTTCAGGGTTAAGTGTGGTGACGCGAATTTATTTACCTCCCTTGAATGAATGGCAGGATTTGAGTGGATATCATATTGGGTTTCGCGTGGGTGCCACGGGACGTAAACCCGATGGTAAATTGGCGAATTATTGGCCGGGAATTTGGATATGGATGGACAAAGAAAGTAGTGGTCGTCGAACTTTTCGCTGGGTGGTTCGGGCGAATAATGAAGGCGTAGATATCAATGCCAGTGAACAAAAATTCACGAATACTGGATGGTGGACTTTGGGTATGGCGTTCAATCCAGATGGGTCAATTAGTTATTACGCCAGTCCGGGAGTTGATGATTTAACCCCCAGAGATTTACTGACTTTCCGCGCTGGTTCTCAGTCGGTGGCAGCGACTTATACTCCCTATCAATTTAAGTTGGATAATCTCGACTATTTGTTTTTTTCTACGGGGAATACGGATGGTCAAAATTCCACAGAATTTATTATTGATGATGTGGGAGTGTATCGAGTAGGACCGTAAAAAAGTGAGTCACTAACGATGAAAATGCCTCCATTTATGCTAGATTAGCAGGATGGAGGCATTGCTTCCTGAATCCTGTTCACGGTTGAATACAACACAGGGCGATCGCAATGGGTGCATATCGAATTAAGGTTGCTAAAGATAAAGCAGATTTAGTCACATCCTTAACTTCATCGGACAACAAAACCGGCGTCTTTCGTCACTTTACCGATGTTTTGGTGTTTGCTGCTGCCTTGGGTGCTAAACGCAAAAAACGCGTTCCCCTTGGCGCAATTTCTAAAACCGAACCGGGTCCAATTGACATCGATACTTTTGTTACGAAAGGATATGACCTGGTGATTAAATTGCTGGCGATCGCCGAAACCAAAGACTCCAAAATCATCGCCCCCAATGACCCCGATTCCGAAGAAATCCGCGCTCATATCTTTGAAGAATATGCCAACGGCGGCCTAGAAATCCTCCGGGAAGAGTTACGAGGTGCAGTAGACTACACCGAAAGAATCCTACTCATTCTCCTCTCTGAACGCTTCAAAAAAACTACCTCAGAACCCGATGATTTTGACCTCAGTCGATTTTTATAACCCCTAGGTTTCTGGAATTTATGTATAAAATTAAGGGTTTTAAAAACTCGTTTAAGTATTAAAAAACCCGCTCCCTTAGAGCGGGTCTCGATTTTATCACAAAAACAAACACAAAAACTCACAAATTTAATTAGACCTTTAGTTTCATGCGCCGCAGTTTCACATCACCTACGAGGGCGGAATAGATGAGTCCAGCACAAGCGGCACCGGCAAGGGGTGCTAACAAGAATAACCAGAGTTGTGCCATCGCCCAACCTCCGACAAAGACGGCAGGGCCGATACTGCGTGCAGGATTGACGGAAAGATTAGTAACAGGAATGCCAATTAAATGAATCAGGGTCAATGCTAATCCGATCGCTATTGGTGCGAAACCTTGAGGAGCCCGGCGATCGGTTGCTCCCATAATCACAAACAAAAACATGAAGGTCAAGACAAATTCAGTCACCAAAGCGGCTAACATGGAATAACCACCGGGAGAATGTACACCATAACCATTCGCCGCAAATCCATCACTGAGACTGAATCCAGGTTTACCACTAGCAATCATATAAAGAAGTCCCCCAGCAAAAATCCCGCCACCGATTTGCGCGCTGATATAAGGGACGAGATCGCTCTTCGGAAACCGTTTCCCCACCCATAAACCCAGGGACACCGCTGGATTTAAGTGACAACCCGAAATATGCCCGATCGCGTATGCCATCGTCATCACCGTTAACCCAAATGCCAGCGATACTCCCAACAGTCCGATTCCCAAAGCATTACTTGAATCGGGGAAGGAGGCCGCAAGTACCGCACTGCCACATCCCCCAAAAACCAACCAGAACGTTCCAATAAACTCCGCAAGACATCGCTTCGTTATTGACATAATCTGCCCTTATTTCTGAAATAAGCCCAGATTATATCATAAGGGCCGGGGAAAAGTGGTAGCCCAGTAAATAATTCTTTACAAAACCTCCGGCAACCCCACTTCCTTGGGTTTCACAAATTTCCCGTCAAAACTAACTGCTTTGCCTTCAAAAGTCCGCGCATCCGCTAACGCCTTGCGAAGATTGGCGCGTTCATAATCATCCTCAATTCCCCCTAAAATATACACCAACAACTTCGCCGCCAAATCCCGACCAGAAACTAATACCCTCCGCTTACTCGGGTCATACAACACCCCATACCATAGGGATTGGGGATATTCCATCCCACTAAATCCCCCACCCACATCAAATTCCTGCAACTTTTCAATCAACTCTTTGAGAGAAAAGCCCTTTTCAAACATTAAAATTCCCATCGCTTGCGCTAAGGCAACTTGTCCAATGGGACGAAACAGCAAATTCCCATCACCGCTACCTTTTTCGTGACTAAACCGGCGCATTTCTGGAGTTTCCGTTCCTGAGTCAAGTTGCTGATAGCTGACTAAAGTGGATAATCCATCAAATAATGCTTCAAATTCCCCTAACCCTTCCTCTAGTTCGTCATCTTCCGGACGAATTGGAACTAACCCTTTGTTATTGGCCGATCGCCACTGGGGAAATTTCGGACCTAAGTAGCGTTCGGACATATCTTTAAGTGCCTGAAGGGTGGTTAAAACCGTTGATTTTGCCGCTACAGTCGCACTGTCCCAATTCACCCGAGGATTCCGTTTCTTTTTATCTTTCAATAATGGATGAGTAACTGCAACTTTCCGCGCGATAATAGAAAATCCATCATCTTCATTTAAAACGGCGAGTTGTCCTTTACTCAGGTTTACCGCCATTAAGTTAACATGAACAAAGATAGACCGAACTCTTCGCCTTGCTTCGTCTCGGGTTTCTCCTTCCAGGACGGCGGGAATAAATTCTATCCCGATTCTTTCCGAGGCTAAATTTTGCAGATGTGCCGATTCTACCTGATATTGTTCTTTTAAATCTTCGACGGTAATTGCCGCACCTACGGCCTTTTTATTTTTGTTGTACCGCTGGAGTCGTCCGGTTTTAATCAGTTCCATTAATCCCTGGACTCCCATCAGTCGATGTTGACCATCCAGCGCAAAAATTGCAACTTTTTCAGATACATCTAAAAGTCCGATAGTGTTGTCTTTGTCTAAGGAAATAAAGTCACAACTGGACTGACGCGATCGCCCAGTTTTATCCCACTCTGGCGCATCGGGATTATCCACCCACGGCGGACTTTGCACCACTAATAAAGCGGGAAATTTATGATTCTTTCGGGCGACTAAATACAGGGTCAAAGCTGCTTGGCGAGACCAATCTAGGGGACGTTGTAGCAATTCGTCGATGGTTTCCCGGTCCCTGACCACATTATCCGTTTTAGGGTCATATTTTTTCTGAAACAGTGGCAGTTGGGAGGCGAAACGAACCCGACTACTTAACCATTCTAAGGTTACGGACCCGATAAATGCCTCGGTATTCCCCATCTGAGTTTTCTGGACCAAAAGGCGATCGCTGCGGGAGAGGTGGCGATCCAGCAATAGCGCCAATGCTTCGCGATCGCTATTTTCCTGTTCCAGGATTTTACTGGCAAGGTCTGTTGCTGGATTCCGGGGAGGGTTCATGGGGACTTTCACATCGATAGGCACACCCTTAAACATAGCAGGAAAGTTCCCAGACTGAATCATCCCTGCTGAAACCCTCTATTTTTAAGGTTTTGGGGGCTAGTTTTGCTAAAAAGCTGGTTTTTAAAAATTTTCTGTGCTTTACTATAAATAAAGCGATTAAATCCGGTATTTTTAACACAATTATGTCAATTTGTCAAGATACATCAGAAAAAAAAGGGGGAAGCGGTCCGATTGGATCCTGTCTATCGCACATACCGGGAGGGCGATCGTGCTAAATACGGCGTTTGAATATGTCTTACCTGTAATCCGAGGAATCCAGGCGGGACGGGAATACTATGTATCCATGTGTCCTCTGCGACTCCTGCCGAAACTGTTTCCCTTGGAACAGGGGGAAACGCCGCCAGAAAATCGGGCGAGGCGCTCGCTGAATCGGACCCGAGTGCCACAAATTACCCAGTATATTTTGGATAATCCCAAGAGTTATACCCTCTCGGCGATTACGGCCTCTATTGATGCGGATATCACCTTTGAACCCCTGGGGACCGAGGCGGAAGGGCGAAAAATCGGACGCTTGCGAGTGCCGATGGATGCGCGATTTACCATCAATGACGGCCAACATCGCCGGGTGGCATTTGAGTCGGCATTGAAGGAGAATCCGGACTTGGGATATGAAACCATTCCCCTGATTTTGTTTCTGGATGTGGGTTTGAAGCGATCGCAGCAGATATTTAGTGACCTCAACCGCTACCCGGCGCGATCGGACCCCGCCTTAAACCTGCTGTATGACCATCGCGATCGCACTGCCGCATTAGGGAGAGGAGTATATCAGCAAGTGGAGGTATTTCGCACCCTCACGGAAACCGAACGCAGTCATTTAAGCACCCGGTCTGGTAAACTCTTTATACTCCCCCATATTTGTCAAGCAACGGTGACATTATTGGCTGACCGGGAAAGGGAACCCCTAGAGGCACAAATCCAACAGGCAGTCGATTACTGGAATGCCGTCAGTCGGCAGATACCAGATTGGCAATTGGTACTAGACCGCAAAGTTAGCGCCTTTGAGATGCGGCGAGATTACCTGCATACCCAGGCGATCGTCTTAATCGGGTTAGGCGCAGTGGGTGCAACGTTACTCCGAACCTATCCAGACACCTGGCGAGACCATTTGGACCCCTTGCGGCAAATCGATTGGTCGCGATCGAATTTAGACTGGGAAGGGAGGGTGATTTTCAAGGGTCAACTGTCCCCAGGGTCAACCAGCGTAATGCGAATGACTGCTTATCTGAAACAGCGCTTAAATTTGCCACTAACGGAGGAAGAGAAGCGTTTGGAATAGTAGTAGGAATTCTGGAGGGAGTATTTAGAGAGCAATTTAGGGCGATAAACTCCCTCCACCTTGTTAATCGGCCAATTTTAAATCCATCGTAAATGGGTTTTGACCCGATTTACAGCAATTCTGATAGCATTAACCCCTGCTGTTATCTTGTAAGGTTTTGCCGGATTTTTAGGGTTGGGATCCAATAATACAACATTGTCTCTCCATAAATGCCCTTCTCGGGACCAATTGATTTGAGCTAATGTAGAAATCTTAGTAGGGTCAAACAAATGAATATTTTTGTCATAAATACAATAGAGCAAGTGGCCTAATATTTCCATCCCAACACTTCTACCCAGCAAGTTGTCATTTTTAAAATCCTCTATTTCATCAATGCTCAAATCGTCAACATGGGTATCAACAATATGGCGACTCTGACTGCATTCACTAAAAAATTGATTCAGGGCATTAATTAAGGCGTCAGATGCTTTATCTACATCACGCTCTTTTAACTCGCTATTGGAGTCCCCTGAGAAAGCTGCCCCTACGAGCTTGGCGATATAATTTGTGGTATAAATTAATTTCTTTTTAGAAGGAGGAGAACTTTTAATTTTTTCTGTCTTCCCTCGAAATATGACAACTTCATCAACAACTCGCTTAGTAATGCCGACCCGACCTTCAAATTCCCCAAACGACAACAGCAGCGATTTATCGAGTTATTTCGTTTGCGCCATATCTCTAAAATCACTCTGGCACTGGTTAAAGTCAGGTTCTAAAACAAGAGTAATAGGGAAATCATTATCGCCAATTACCTCGCCAAATTCACCAATAATTAAATCTTGGATTGCACTTTTCCGATGTTGTCCATCTGTAATATCTAACTTGACCCCCCGAGGAATGACGACTAAACAAATCCCTCTCCCCAATTCAATGAGTTCAATTTTGCTGGGATCGACATTTGCCGTTAGGGTTCCCAAAATCCAGGGTTTGCCTTTGGTGGCGCGTTTGAGAATATACTCTTTGATTTCGTCGGCATGACCCTTAACTTCTGGGCGATTTTTACCCGAATCGGGATCATTATCACTAGAGGGTTTTGCTTGGAGAAGCGTCGGCAAATCATCAGCAGGGACATTGATTTGCACCATCTGGCGCTTCCCCTGCCGAAAAATTAAACCGGGATAACACTTTTCTCGATGATGCTTTGCGAAATAGGGTTCAAGCACCGGATCGAGGCGGGGAGGCGTTTCTGACTGAGGCAACAAGTCATCTGTCATATTAAGTCGTAATTGGAGTAAAAAGCTGTAAAATTATAACATAGCCATTGCCATTTAGAAAATATCAAGGAGTTTTGAGATCATGCCACAACAAGGCCAAATGTCGCTTTTCCCGCCTCGGACTGTAGAGGAATTAGTAGAAGACATCGAAAAATTAACGAAAGAGATTCAAGCGCTCTACTGTTTAGACGAAATTCCCTGGATTTTGGGTTACTCAGGGGGTAAAGACAGCACTGCAACATTGCAGTTAGTCTGGAATGCGATCGCTCAACTTCCTCCCTCAAAAAGGACAAAAACAATTTATGTTATTACGACAGATACTCTAGTAGAAAATCCAATTGTTGCGGGTTGGGTTCGCAAATCCATTGAGAATATGAAAGTAGCAGCTATGGAACAAAAAATGCCCTTTGAACCGCATTTGCTGCAACCAGATATTAAGCATACATACTGGGTAGGTTTAATTGGAAAAGGATACCCAGCACCTAGAATTAAATTCCGATGGTGTACTGGGCGCTTAAAAATAGAACCATCTAACCGTTTTATTCGCAATGTAGTCAGAACCAATGGTGAAGCGATTCTTATCTTGGGAACTCGTAAAGCAGAAAGTTCTAAACGTGCTGCTACAATGAAAAAACTCGAAGAAAAACGAGTGCGCGATCGCCTAAGTCCTAATGCTCATTTACCTAATTCACTTGTTTATAGTCCTATTGAAGACTGGCGC
>CBFGOM010000075.1:0-27919 GCA_965650385.1 uncultured Oscillatoriaceae bacterium | reverse complement strand
CTAATGGCACGGCAAACTTATTTTTGCTCAATCCGAATGGGATTGTTTTTGGCCCAAATGCAGCCCTCGATATTGGCGGGTCTTTTTTAGGAACAACCGCTGAGAATGTGATATTTGCTGATGGCTTTGAGTTTAGTGCAAGTCATCCGCCGGTGAATCCGTTGTTGAGTGTAAGCGTGCCGGTGGGATTGCAGATGGGAACGAACGAGCCACCCGGTACGATTCAAGTTCAAGGCGCTAATCTGTCGGTTAAAACGGGACAAACCCTGGGATTGTTGGCTGGAGATTTAACGATTGCAGGGAATGGAAACCCGTTAGCAACGAGTTTGACTGCCGGAGGATTTCCCTTCGCAATCGTCGATGGTGTTTCGATTCCCACGACTCCGGGCGGACAAATTGACCTCGGCAGCGTTCAGAAAGGAAACGTGGTGATTGACAAGAACGAGCGTGGATTTAGTTTAAACTATTCTGGACTCGAAAACTTTGGCGATATTCAGCTAATTAATGGAGCCACGCTGAATACCAGTGGTACTGGGAGCGGTGGAATTTCAATTCAAGGTCGTTCTGTGCGAATTGAAGGGTCACGAATTTTGGCACTCAATACGGGCGAACTTCCGGGAGAAAATATTAAAATTAATGCAACCGATTCGGTGATGTTAGTGGGTACAGGAAATTTTGTTGAGAGATTTCAACAATTTGTTAGTATTAATTTAAGTACAGCCGATTTCCAAAATGGTCTGTACAGCCTCAGCTTTAGTTCGGGAGATTCGGGAAATATTGTGATAGAGTCTCCTAGGGTTTTCGGGGATAATGGCTCCTTCCTGGTCTCCTCTACTACCGGAGCAGGTCAAGGGGGTTCTATCGCAGTCAATGCTTCCCAATCAGTGGAGATGAATGCTTCCGCTTACATCAGCGGCAATCGACCGGGTAGCACAGGAAATGCCGGGGATATTACAATTAATACGGGTTCTTTAAGGTTCACTAATTTAGGAGTAGCACTGGCAGGAACGGCAGGGAGTGGCGATGGGGGAATGATAGAAGTTAATGTAGCTGAAACAGCGGAGTTTGTTGGAACTACCGAATATTTGTTGTTGTCAGCACCAAACAACACGGGGTTGTCTAGTGCTACACTTAGCAATGCTAATTCAGGCGGCGTAAGATTAACGGCAAAACGAATTATATTTCGAGATGGAGCGGCAATTGGAGCTTCTAATTTTAGTGGGTCTGGAGTTGGAGGAAATATCGAAGTTCTTGCGTCCGAATCTATCGAATTGAGTGGAGTTTCCCCCACAGGTCGTTTCCCCAGCGGTTTGTATGCTAGTGGTGGCGGAACCGGACGCTCTGGCAACGTCAGGGCTATGAGCGATAAGCTGACCATTCGCAATGGCGCGTTGATTACGGTAAGAGGTACCGAACGCGCTAGTGCTGGAAACATGGAGATATCAGCCAGTTTCATGGCTCTGGAAAATAATGCTATTCTCACCGCCTCTACTCAAACAGGCGATCGCGGCAATATTTTTCTTGATGCTGATAACATTCAACTACGCGGCAATAGTTTGATTACGACTAATGCCACTGGCGATGCAACAGGTGGCAATATCACCATTAACGCGCAGGTGCTAACGGCTCTGGAAAATAGTGACATCAGCGCCAATTCGGTAACCAGTTTTGGCGGCCAAGTCAACATCAGCGCTCAAGGCATCTTTGGCACCGAGTTTCGTCCTTTCCCTTCGGATCTGACCTCGGATATCACGGCGACTTCTGAACGCGGGGCAGAGTTTAGCGGCATCGTCACAGTGAATACGCCAGACCTAAACCCCACCGCTGCCCTTGTCCCTCTTGAGACCAATTTCCTTGATCCATCGGGACAGATTAGCACGGGCTGTCAGGGAGATGAGAATAGTTTCACGGTGGTGGGTCGTGGAGGTATCCCTGCTAGTCCCACGGATCCACTCTCAGAGGTTAGGATTTTGACTGACTTGGGCAGCACCCTGCAGGATAACATCCAGCCAAGCCGATCGCGCACTCTAGGACCGGCTAACGAATACATAGAAGCGACCCAATGGCAACTGAATGAGGAAGGTCAGGTGGTTTTAGTTGCAGCGACTCCGAATCCCTCTGAACTGGAGGTGTCCTGCACGCAGTTGTCTGGTTCAACTCCAAGGATTGAGGTTCGATAAGCGATAGTGTTGCAAGATTTAGAAGCGATCGCCAAGCTCAGATCAGACCCCACCCCAAAGCTGGATTTTGTGTTCGATTCAGACTTGATTCCACATTCCGCAGGTCTCTTTCTATGCTCAATATATTTTTGAGCTTTTTAGTGTTCTGTGGGCTTAGGGTTCCGAATTTTCTGGGGGAACCGCAGAGTCCTCGGGGGAGGGAATGGGGTCAGCAACGGGCTGAGGGGAAGCCACTTCGCCGGGGACGGGAGGTAGGGGTAAAATTTTCTGGACTTTCCAACCGGGGATGGTAAAAATTTGGGGCAGTTGATCCACTGGAACCGGGGATGTGGCGGCAAAGATGGGTTCTGGGGTGAGTAAGACGGCGAGGACGCTCACCGGGACCTGTAGAAAGAGATTCGCGCCGAAAAAGCCAACGGCTGCGATCGCCAGTCCTAAAAGATGGGATTGGGGTAAATAAGCAGCAATCCCCGCAGCGACAGGGGACCACAGATAAAGATTCCAGAGAATGGTAACTAATCCTATGGGAACCAATAGGGCCAGCCAACGGTTCCGGGTTCTTAAAAATAAGCTGAGGATCCGTCGTTGTTCTTCTGTTAAATATTGGGGCGCGATCGCCACGAACAGCAAGCTAAAAATATAGAACGGGCGAGTCCATTGCATCCACAACAGGGGCAATAGGCCGATTGCCGCAACCAACAGTAATTCTAAACCACCGGAGAACAGAGGGTCACCGACGGACAAACCGACCCAAGTCAGTTCGAGAAACAGGGGAACAGCCGCTGCACCCGCTAGATGAATCCAAAAATAGGGATCAGATCGAAAAGAAACCATGAAACGATCAAGGATTAGGAATAAAGAATCAGGGATAAAGGATGAAGGGTGAAGGAGGACAGCTTACATTAGGGTCATTTGTTTTTTGTCCTTTGGATTGTTGAATACTCAGGACCAATGACCAATGACCAATCTCCTTTACCCTTCACCCTTAAGCGGTGACACTTTACGCCCACCGTTAAGCTGGAGTAAGAGTGCGGCGCTTGGTGACCATCCGATAGGCTTCGATGGTATCTCCTTCGAGCCAGGTACTGAACTTATCAATACCGATACCACATTCAAAGCCACTATTGACTTCCTTGGCATCGTCCTTAACCCGTTTGAGAGAGTCGAGGGCACCTTCATAGATGACCTCTCCCTTGCGATGAACCCGTACCTTACAGTTGCGGATCATTTTACCAGAGAGCACATAACACCCGGCGACAGCACCGCGACCAATTTGGAAGACAACCCGGACTTCTGCCTGACCGAGGGGTTCCTCAATCAATTCAGGATCCAGTAGACCTTCCATCGCAGCTTGGATATCATCCAGCAGGTTATAGATGATGTTGTACTCGCGAACATCAACTCCGGCGCGGTCTGCGGCCTGACGTGCACCACTGGCGAAGGTGGTGTTAAAGCCCACAATCACCGCATCAGAAGCGGCAGCGAGGTCAACGTCTGTTTCGGAGACTTCTCCAGGGGCTGCCAACAGGACCCGGACTTGCACCTCATTTTGAGGCAGTTGTTTTAAGGATCCAATGATGGCTTCAATGGAGCCTTGAACGTCAGCTTTTAGAATCAGGTTGAGTTCTTTCAACTGACCTTCTTGAGCACGAGCGCTGAGGCTATTGAGGGTAACCCGACGAGAGTTGAGGGCTTGATTGAGACGAGTTTCGCGATTGACATCGGCGCGATCGTCAGCGACAGCCCGCGCTTCTTTTTCATTGGGGAAGACATCGAACTCATCCCCAGCAGAGGGAACCTCATTTAAGCCCAAGACTTCGACGGCAAAGGACGGGGTAGCGACTTCCACACGATCGCCGCGATCGCCCACCATCGCCCGGACTTTACCCATTGTGGAACCGGCAACCAAAATATCGCCTATGCGCAGAGTCCCGTTTTGCACCAGCAGGGTAGCCACTGGACCCCGAGCTTTGTCCAAATGGGCCTCAATGACTGTTCCTTTCGCGGCACGATTGGGGTTGGCTGAGATTTCTTCGATTTCTGCCACCAAGATAATCATCTCTAGCAGGGTATCCAAGTTCTGGCCTTGAATGGCACTCACCGGAACCATAATCGTATCGCCGCCCAATTCTTCGGGGACTAGACCGTAATTCATCAATTCCTGCTTAACGCGGTTTAAATCTGAATCCGGCTTATCGATTTTGTTGATAGCCACTACAATCGGCACCTTAGCGGCTTTGGCATGGCTGATCGCCTCAATGGTTTGAGGTTGAACCCCATCATCCGCCGCCACAACGAGAACCGCAATATCTGTCACCCGGGTTCCGCGAGCACGCATGGCCGTAAAGGCTTCGTGACCGGGCGTATCTAGGAAGACCACCTGGTGCATCTTGCCTTTATGTTCCACATCGACATGATAGGCCCCAATATGTTGGGTAATCCCACCGGCTTCTCCTTGAGCCACCTTCGTTTTCCGGATGGAGTCGAGGAGGGTGGTTTTCCCGTGGTCCACGTGACCCATAATGGTCACCACCGGCGGACGAATCTGGAGGCTTTCCAGGTCGCTGATATCGATCATCTCGCTGACCTTTTTGGCTTCAGATTCCAGTTCAGCGATCTCGACGGTGACCTCTAGTTCTTCGGCGACCATTTTGGCCGAGGGAATATCCAGGGTTTGAGTAATGTTAACGGCAATCCCTTTGAAGAAGAGGGTTTTGACGATATCGGTTTCAGGAACCGCTAAGGCATTGGCGAGTTCTCGCACGGTCATCGGTTGCGTGATGACAATATGCTCTGGACGTTCTTTTTTCTCGGTTTTTTCTTGACGACGGCCCCGAGATTTACTACTACCGGAAGAGTCGCGATTGGTATTGGGTTTTTTGGTTTGACGGGCGGTAATGATGGCGCCAGTCCGGGGAGCCGGGGCTGTTTTGGGTTTAGGCGGACGGGCGATCGACAGGCTCAGAGCGGTATCGGACGCTTCATCCGTATCTAAATCGCTTTCATAATCATCATCATCTTCATCAGCCAGAGGCTTGAGTCGGCGCTTAGATTTGGCAACGCCTTTACCGGCTTTTTCATCTAAGTCTTGCATCTCGTCTTCTTCTTCCTTGCGTTTTTTCAAACGCTTGGGAGGACGAGGGGGAGCCTTCAGTTGAGGACGGGGAGTTTCGTTATCATCCTCAACGAAGGATTCCACCTCAGTGTTGGAGATGTCTTCATCCGATGAAGCGCGATCGCGTAACTCCTTAGCTTTGGCAATGGCACTATCTCCTTCCCCAGAGCGCCGGGGGCGGACCAGTTCTGCCGCAGGTTTAGGCTTAGGTGCAATCCCAACCTGGGGACTTTCTCGACGGGAATCGCCTTCCTTGTTGACCGAGGGGGTCGGCGCCGAGGGAGAGGGGCGAGTAGGCGCACCGGGCTTGGCGGCGCGGGGCATTCCTGGGCTACTGGGGCTAGGAGTTTTCGCAGCCACTGGGGAGGGACTGTCATCTTTCTTGGACACGGGTTTGAGGACAGGTCGGTCCAATTTACCGGACTCAATTTTCCGTTCAGAGGAGCGAACAGGACGCACAGGGGGAGCTTGCAGGCTTTGCAAGTCTTCTTCAGAGATCGGATTATTTCGGTCCCTTTGCTCCCCTTGGGGTTCGGAGACCCGCTCAGGCTTGCGCTCTGGGGCCAGGGCCGGGGTATTGGCCTCGTCCTGAGCGGAGAATTCATCTTCTAGGTTTTGGGAGTCGGGTAGAATGGGATCGCTGTCGTTATTACGCACAGGTCGATTCAACATCATCTGCTTATTTTGATTGGCATCGGATGAGCTGTGGGCATTGGGGAAGGCATTGTCTTCTAATAGGGTTTGTCCCCCAACTTGATTGTTATTATTGCGGTAAGGTTGTTTTCGGATTTCCAAAATTTCCTGTTTTTTCTTAGCGTTTGAGGGGTTTCCCAGTTCGGAAGCCGCTTGTTTTTCTTTGGTTTTGGCGGCTCCATTCGCTTTTTCGGGATGATTCATGACGAATTTTTCGATGCGCTGGGCCTCATCTTCTGAGATGGTACTACTATGGCTTTTAACTGGAATGTTCAGTTGTTCGCAAACTGCCAAAATGTCTCTGTTTTCCAAATTCAATTCCCGTGATAACTCGTATATTCTCACTTTTCCGTTGTTCATAAAACCTCCGAACGGCGGATCCCGCCCTTCGATTGTGGATCTTGGGATTTTGAACCCTGAGTGTTCAGGGTTTTCCCAAGCTTAATGGGTGAATCGAAGAGGGTCGAGCCGGTCTTTTAGTGCGATCGCCGCCGGGAGACCGACAGAACCCGTTGATGGCATCGGCTTTTTGGGCGTTATTGTTGACCGGCTGGGATACCAACGGACAACCGCATATCGAGAGAGCCGCACGCTCGTCTCCCACATCAGGTACGTTGCTTCGCCAGTTCAGGCGAAACCGCGTCTTTTGTTCTAGTCTGGCACGAATTTCTATAGAACTGGGGATGTTAGGGTCTATAGGGGTAGGTTGTTTTTTGGGGTTCAAAGGAGAGAGATAACTCCGGGAGGTCTAATTGAGTTGGGGTTGTTATGGGGTTGGGGTTGCTACCTGGGACTCGGATTGAGCGCTCAGGGGTAACCGTTGCCCTAGGATGGAATACAGTTCCGGGGGAACCGCTGCTTTGAGCGATCGCCCCAGTCTATTTTTCTTTTGAGCCGTTTTTAGGCAAGAGGCTTCTGGACAAAGATAGGCCGAACGCCCCATACCCGTATCTAATTGTACCTGATCCGATGGGTAGAGTTTGACGATACGCCAGAAGGCTTCTTTCGGTGCAACTTTACGGCAACTAATACAACGGCGGTAGTTTGGTTTCATGAGATGACGGCGCTTGGGTTTGTCCGGCCAACGACTTGAATCAGATTTGCAACAGACGCTTCAGGGGTCAATTCCCCCGATCGCATCCTTCGCCAGTGCTTTACTCCAACCTCCCTAGAGAGTTGTCCGTCCCACAGATCCCCTGGATGCCTTCTCGTGATCCCGAAGGCTTCCCCCAGACTTCCTAATCCGTGGGCGCTTTTCCCTCAACCTCAAGCCGTTCTTTGAACGGAACTGGCGGTTGAAGTTTCCTCTAGCTCCTCTAACTCCTCTACTTCCTCTTCCAGGTCCTCTTCTTCCTGGTAGGAAGATTGAACCCTAGAAGCATCGTAAGCAGAATCGTAATCGTACTTCGCACTATCCTTAATGTCGATTTTCCACCCGGTCAAGCGGGCTGCCAAACGGACGTTCTGGCCTTCTTTCCCGATCGCCAAACTCAGTTGATCCTCGGGAACCAAAACATGAGCTTGTCTCGCTTCCGGATTCACCAAGCGCACCTCATCCACTTTAGCCGGACTCAGGGCATTCGCAATATAAGTCGCCGGATCCGGTGACCACCGAATCACGTCGATTTTTTCTCCCCGTAATTCGTTCACCACCACTTGGATCCGCGATCCCCGCGCTCCAATACAGGCTCCCACCGGGTCTACATCCCGCTCTAGGGTATCCACCGCAATTTTAGTCCGGGGTCCCACATGACGAGAGGGAGGATTGGCTTCCCGCGCAACGGCAACGATCCGCACGACCTCATCCTCAATTTCCGGCACTTCGTTGGCAAACAGATAAACCACCAACCCAGCATCGGCCCGAGAGACCAACAACTGAGGGCCTCGGCTGGGGCCTTCCCGCACTTTCTTCAAGTAAACCTTAATTGTGGTGTTGGTGCGGTAATTATCGTTCGGCAACTGTTCCCGTTTAGGTAACTCCGCCTCCACTTCCGGCTGTCCAAACCCACTATTTACCGCCAGAATCACCGACTGGCGATCGAATCGCAGGACTCGCCCTTGCAACACCGTACTTTCTAAGTCCTCAAACTCTTCCTGAACGATCTTGCGCTGCTGATCCCGGAGTTTTTGTTGCAGTACCTGCTTGGTCTGAATCGCCGCCATCCGACCAAATTCTCGTTGATCTGGGGTCACATCCAAAACCACCGTATCCCCGAGTTGAGCTTCGTCGGCGACTTCCTGAACCTCTTTTAAAGAAATCTCATGGTCTCCACTACTGACCAATTCAACAATGGTCTTCGTAGAAAGGACCCGAAAGCCTTCTTCTGCAATATCCAGTTCGATTTCAAAATTATCAAAAAAGTGTTCATCGAAATGGATCTTTTCCATACTAATCGTGCGCCTGTAGCGCTCGTATCCTTTCAAAAGCGCTTCCCTCAGTGCCGCTTGCACGGCTTGCTTCGGTAAATTTCGCTCTTGAGAGATACTGTCGATCATCTCCCGGAGTCCGGGGAGGCTGACCATTGCCATATTACTTGCCTCCGTTGTTCTATTTAGAGTTAGAGATAACAGGACGAGGATTCTAAACGCACTGTGTTCAGAATCTCCTAGGGACTCAGGGATTAGATAAATTGGACAAGAAACCAGGTTTCTGGCCCTCATTTATTGCTAATGAGTTCATGAGTAGAGATGAGGTCAAGAAATTGGGTTGTTTTCCCTTTTTTAGACCAACCTCCTAGGGGTCTGCCTGCCTTGACTGATGCGAACCCGTCCTTAGTTATTCTTCTCGATCTACGAGCTGCACTTTATTGATGAGGGGTCGCGGAATTGCTGTTACTCGACCTTTACGGTTGAGATAAACGGCAGTTTCGTCCCGCTTCACGAGTCTCCCTTTCCATTCTGTATGGCCCTGATAGGGTTCCAGGGTTTCCACGACTGCGGGAAACCCTTTGAATGAGATAAATTCTCGGTCTGTGGTTAGCTGCCGTGAGATTCCAGGACTGGAAATTTCTAAAACGTAGGTATCGGGGATTAACTCCCGTTCGTCTAAGCTGCTTTCCAACGCCTTGCTCATGCGTTCGCAGTCATCCAAACTGGTGTCTGTGCTGTAGTTGCGGATGTCCACTCGCAGTACGGGCGGATTCAGGTTGGTATGAAAGACTGCTGCCACCACTTCTAATCCGAGAGATTCGGCGATGGGGGTAGCAATTTCGATGATTTGTGGGATCAGGGGATGAGTCATGAGACAGATTTGAACAAAAAAAGTGGGGGTTGACCCACTTCAAAGCGAAATAACTCTTCACAGAAGTTTGGGAATGAACGGCGTTCTCTTCCCTTTGGCGGCAGGGATTTCTAGGGTCTATCGCTTGTTGCTTAGACAGTACAAATCTACTGGCACGCTCTGACCGCAAGCCTTTGGGGTGGCTTTCCGGGGAAGGAGGGCAAGATCTAACCGCTGGTAGGCCAGGGACAAACCGAGGTCTGATCGGATCCTCTGTCAGTTTAGCCTCGGCGATCGCGGCTGATTGGGCTTTCCCTAGTGCATATTCCAATGCCCTCAGGACTGCTTCAGTCGAGTTCAACCGTTTGGGGACCTTCCAGCTTGATGGATGTCTTGCTGCTCAGGTGGAACCGTTTTCCCTCCTATTCGCACTAAACCTGCCCGCTTTCTTAGATGCCCCACTCCAATTTTACGGTTACTCTTGTGGAGATGCCAGTCTTTTAGGAGTGAGTTTGCTGGTTAGACAGGGGCGATCGCCATCCCTCCTCTGATGGACTGCACTGAACGCACCCTGGAGGAAGTAGACGCTTTCCGATAGTCAGGCCATTCGGCCCCCTATTCTCAACTATCTAGTGGTTGAATGCCTTTGTCGTTCCATTTTACACGATCTCCCCAGGGATTGACTGAATCTCGTCTGAACTGGTCCTCGTGATCTGTTCGTTCTCCTTCTCCCGACTAGGATGCCACCACCGGTTTAAATCCAAAAAACCAAAAAGCTAGGTTTTCGGCCAAATTCGGTGCTTTCCTAGCCAAAATTTGGTGAAGCAACCCGGTTCTAACCCCTATGGAATCAGCTTCCTAGGACCCCGGGAGACCCTTGCTATTCCCCTCACCCCTGTTCTTTTGTTTTGGTACTTTGATCGGGCGAGTCGCCCGTTTGCGGAGGGATTCGGTTTCGTCAAACAGGTCCTCGGGGTCTGATTCTTCCATCTGTTGAACGTAATTAACCTTAATTTCTTCTAGTAAGGCGGAAATTAAATACTCAAATTCTCCGATGGTATCTTCTCTTCGCAATTCTTTTCTCAACGCACTCCCGAAATGTTCTACCAATTGCTGAGTTAATTTTTCCCCTACTGGATCCGGGGGTGCATGAACGATCGCCTCATAAGCATTTTCTGGCCCCTCGGTCACCAGTCGGGAGACCCGTTTGACTAACTGTTCCGCCATTTGATGCGACAAATCCCCAAATCCCGGCAACTTTTGAATCCGCTGATATAGTTCTGAGGATTTCATCGTATTTTCCATCTGATGAGAGAGCAGCGCTTGTAAATCCGGCTGCACTTCCGGCAGAACTCGACAAACGGCAATCTCTAACAATCGACTAGAAATCGCTTGCACTTCATTAATATCATTAATATCAATATACTCTTTCTCTCCGGGTTCTAATAAACTCCGGGTCAGTTGCCCACTTTCCACGCTCCCTTTCATCTGATTAATCGTTTGCACCACCACCACTTCAGTTAGCTCTTTGGCAAAGTTAGCAACAAACCCCAACCGGGCTTGTTTCTGCACCCACTCGATGTTTAGGATATTGGCTTCGTTGAGTCGAATCACGACAGGAATCACCCGCAACCATCGCCAAAAGGGAATCAGTAAAATCAAGTCATACCATCGCCATAACATAGCTCCTTCTAAGGTCATGTGGGGATGACGCCGCACGATTAGCCAGCTTCTAAATAATAAATCTACAAAGAAGATAGGCATAAAAAAGATATCAATCAGCCAAAACCGATCAATATATTCATTCGCTATCCCATAATGCCTAAAATAATTCGATTGCATGGGAAAACGAATTTCTTCATTAAAAAAGGCTAGTTCATTTTCCCATCCGTTGGCCTGGAAGTTTTCTAAACTCCAAAATGTTCGGAAAGCGGTGCTAGATGATTTGTCAGCCCAGAGGACTTCGGGTGCTAAGAGTTCGATGACATCCAGAATCAATCGCGGACCTCTAGGACGGGCTTCGGTGCGGGAATAAATATGCCGCCGCATATTATTTTTAATTTCTTCTAATGTACCGTTTTTATGGGCACGCTCAAAGAAATTTTGGTTAATCATTGTCGTGCTGAGTTCTTGCAACTGGTTCAATAAAGGTTCTATCCGGTCCGATTGCAATCCGTCGCGCTGTAATTCAACGGTTAGACTATCAACTAATTGGAGATAGTTTTGGGTGTCGCGATAGGGTTCAATTCCTTTAATGGGATCATAAAAGAGTTGGGGTTCATAAAAATTCATTAAAAATCGAATATCCCGATTAAAAAAATCCATTGCTTGCCGCCATCCGACGGCATTTAAGTATTCCCGATTCCAAAAGGCTAGGAAGGCTTGTTCGGGAGTTTCTGCCCCCATTTCGGTTTCTATCCGAGTTTTAATTTCTTCTAAGGCTCCATAGCGGTCAGTCACGCGAAATCGTTTTTCATCGACGAGTTGAATGCTCTGTTCTCTTAACTGAGCTAATAGGGGTTCTACTTGGGGGTGATCTAATCCATTTTGTTGTAAGATGTTTTGCAGGCGATCGACTTTGGTTAAATATTTTTCTCTTTTGGTTGGTCTAAATTTTTCTACAAATAAATCGCCCCGGAGGTAGAAGTCTCGACCGGGAACGTAACTGAGGTCAAATAGGACGAGGACTAGGTTAGTTAAGGCGATAATAGCAACTAATTTTTCTAAAACATTAAGCCAAGGGGGGAGGTTTTCACGCTTACGTTTTTTGGAGGGCATAATTTTAATGAAAGGGGGGATAGTGTGGATTTGAAAGAAGTTTTGAAGGGGGTTTTAAAGCGGCCCAAATCTTGGTCGGGGGGTTAAAACTGAGTCCTTATGCAGGAATAGGGTAGCTGAAATCTGCGAGTTCTGGCAAGGACCACTGGGGGAAGAGGGTTGAGGCGATCGCCATGACAGTGCCAACACCTAACCCTAACCCTAACCCTAACCCTTCCCTTGCCAAGGGGAGGGAACTGGAGGTGTAGTGGGAAGAGGGTTGAGGCGATCGCCATCCTATAGAAAACGGCAGGGGTGACCAACCCTCGCCGGTTGTAGGTTTTTTAATAATTTGGGAGTGTTAATTTCTAATCGGAGTAGTCTTCGCTGGATTCGTCTCGATCTTCCGAGAAGGAATAGGGTTGGGGGGCCGATCGCTCGTTGAATTCTAAGGGTTGGCGTTGGGAAGGGGGTAAGCGATCGACGGAACGGCGATGGGAACTGCTGGGTCGTTCGGAGGTGTTCTTAAAGGTTTTCCAGGCAGTTTTCATCCCGGTAAACAGGCTGCGGGTGGTAATTTGGACTTTTTTGGCTTGCTGTTTGGCGCTGCCGAGACTGCGATCGACTTCTTTAACCATGTTGCTGGCACTTTGAACCCCTTCGGTAACATCATCGGTGAGGTCACTAATTTCCATGCCGGTGAGTCGAATCGCTTCCAGGGTGGGGGGAAATTCCCGAGATAGGGTATCGGCTAGTTTCTCCACGCTGCGCGCGGCGCGGGCGATCGCCTGCAATGCCGGAAGTGCCGCCAGCAGTACGAGGATGAGGCTGACAGCAACGAGTAAAAACGAAAGTCCAAGCCAAAACAAAGGGTCTGTCACAAGTCGGGTGTTCCGGGGAAGGATTCAGGGATAGCTAGAATCAGGGCTGGGGCTTGTTCGGGCCGAAATTAAGGCTGAGGATCGCTGGCATCGGAGGATACCTCAACTTCCGGTTTGGTCAGCATTTCCCGTTCTTGTTGGGTGGCTTCAATCCCAGCGGCGATCGCATCTCGGAGGCGATCGAGGGTCTCATCCCAATTTCTCAAGGCAGATGCAGAGAGGCGATCGGCTTGGATCTGCACGCTGCTGGAGACATCTTCTGCAATTTCTGGCAGCGCTTGGGCTGTTTTTTTCAAGATGCGCCTCGTCTGGCGTGAGGTTTGAGGGGCCACCAGCAAACCGCTGAGGGTCCCGATCGCTGCCCCGAGGAGCATTCCGCCCATAAAAATTACCGAACGATTTTTGCCCATTTTAGTGAGTTTCTAACCTTATTGACATTCTAGGTGGCTTTTGTCGGAATAGTCACCGGTTGATTCAACTTGTTGCGATGTTTACGGTTATTTCTATCTTTTGGGGTATGTTTAGAATGTCCTGGGCAGCTTCGAGTTTCGGCGGCGGCGTTTGAGGATGGACTGACGGACCCAGGCGGTTTGTCCTAAACTCAGCAGTTGCACGATCTGTCGCAAACGTAACAGTTGTAACTCGACTTGCTGATATCGGGTTCTGAGGTTACGAGTCCCCAGTTCTCCTTGGGCTAAGGCAGCGGGGGTGGCATGGAGAACATCGTAGGTGACGCGATCGGCATTCAAGATCGATTGGGTAGCCTGGTTGATGGTGTGTTTGAGTTTCCACAGTCTCCAGGCAACTAGGAAGAATACTCCGGATAAAATCACGTTAATGATGATGACTGCGATTAGCATTGTTGTTTTGGGTCTCCAAGCCGCGTCCAAGTTGAGTTGAAGATCATCTGACTAACTTCTTGAGTTTATCAATATTTTTGCTATGATTGCTCCGGTCTAACCTCTCATCATTGCGATCGCAATTTAACCGTTTTAATGAGTCAATTTACACCAGGAATGATTGCTGCCGGTCACCCCTGTACCGCCGAAGCCGGAATTCAAATGTTGCGATTGGGTGGCAACGCTTTTGATGGGGCAGTTGCCGCTATGTTAGCATCTTTTGTCGCTGAACCTGGCCTGACTTCGGCAGCCGGTGGCGGGTTTCTTCTTGCCCATACGCGCGATCGCAATCTCCTGTTTGATTTTTTTGTGCAAACTCCTCGTTCTAAACGCAAGGCTGAAGACTTAGATTTTTATCCTGTTCCTGTGGATTTTGGCGGCGCGGTGCAGGAGTTCCATATTGGCTTGGCTTCGATGGGCGTGCCCGGTAATCTGGCGGGGGTCTTAGCTGTTCACAAAAAGTTAGGACGGTTACCCTTTAAGGTAGTGGTTGAACCGGCCATTCATTACGCGACTGAGGGGGTTGTTCTCAATTCTTTTCAAGCCTATTTATTACAAATTCTTACTCCTATTTTAACGGCATCCCCCGCAGGAAAACAGATTTATGCTCCCCAGGGAACCGCCTTAAAAGCCGGGGATAAACTTTACTTGAAAGATTTAGCGGCGACTTTAGGGTATTTAGCAGAAGCAGGAATTGACGAGTTTTATCATGGGGCGATCGCAGAACAACTCGTGAAAGATTGTCAAGGGCATGGCGGTTACTTAACTCGGGAAGATTTAAGCGAGTATCAAGTGATAGAACGAGAACCGTTAGTCACTCAATATCGGGACGAAATCTTTCTGACGAATCCTCCCCCCAGTTCCGGCGGGGTTCTGATTGCATTTGCTTTAAAGTTATTAGAATCCGTGGATTTTCAAGGGTTGCACTTTGGGAGCGATCGCCATTTGCAGCACTTAGCTGATGTCATGCGCTTAACCAATCTAGCTCGCAGCAAGGGCTATGATGAAAATCTTTATATCCCTGATTTTGCCCAGGAGTTTTTATCCCCAGCACATTGCGCTGAGTATCTCAGCATTTTTCAGTCCGATTGTAATCGATTGGGGAGTACGACTCATATTAGTATTATGGATCGCGAAGGGAATGCCGCCAGCGTGACGACCTCTAATGGAGAAGGGTCTTCTTACATTATTCCGGGAACGGGAATTATGGTGAATAATATGCTGGGAGAAGCAGATTTAAACCCCACTGGATTTCATCAATGGCCGGAAAATAGACGTCTTTCTTCGATGATGGCCCCGACAATTGTTTTGAAGGAAAATCGCCCTGAAATTGTCCTAGGTTCGGGGGGGTCTAACCGGATTAGAACGGCTATTTTACAAGTGATTTCTAATGTGATTGATTTTAAGATGGATCTGGAAAGGGCGATCGCTTCTCCTCGGATTCATTGGGAAAATGGGGTGTTTCATTTGGAACCCGGGCTGGAGCAAAAGGAACCAGAATCTGTATCTAATCTCATGCCGCAGCAGACTCAACAGGTCATAAATTGGACCGAAAAAAATATGTTTTTTGGAGGGGTAAATGGAGTTAGAATGAGAGCAGATGGGGAGATAGAAGCAGCGGGTGATCCACGCCGAAATGGGGCGATCGCTCAAGGTAAACTGCTTTGAAGATTGACTACAGACCCTGGCCTAATCTATATCTATACTCCGATGGTTCAGAAAGAAAGCAACGGGGGTTTTTAACATAAGCTTTGCCGAAACCGCCACTTTTTATCGGCTAAAATTCTGGGTTATTGTCTCTGGACTCGACAAGGTGACTGAGGCGCTAGGGTAGGGGTAAAGTTGCCCAGAAGCCAGATTCGCGATCGGGTAACTGTCTCCCTTGATTTAACCTAAAACCGGCACCCTAAGACTCAGTATGTCAAAGCTTGATGTTTCTCCTTGTCAAAATTTTAAAATTGGGAAATTCTGATGGTGAATTAAATGAAAATAAAGTGATTCCAGAGCATCCCTAGATAGCTGGAAAACTTTCGGCTAAAAATAAAGGTTTAACACTCACCAAATTCATGAAAAAGTATTCAGTTTGTTTTAAGATATAGAAGAATTAAATTAAACTTCTCTTTTGAGGAATAATAAAGACAGGATAGGGAGTACAACAGTGGCACTTGGGTCAGGTTATTCCGTCCTAGAGAGGAAAAATGGGTCCAATTAACTTGGTCGAACATAACTCATCCGGTTTACAGTAAATAGTAGACTTTTGGCAAAATTACAAAGAGATCCCTTTACCCCTTGATGGAAGGGGGATGGGAATTGAAGCGAGAGGTCTAGTCAAGCCTAAATGAGGAACACCATTTATAGTCATGGCAAGAGTAAGCAAAAGGAGCGCAACTGATGAAGACCATTTTGGTAATTGAAGATGAACAAGCCGTCTTGACCAATATCTTGGAAATCCTTGAAGGAGGGGGATTTAAGGCGATTGGTGCTGAAAATGGACTCACGGGCATCGCCCATGCTCAAAAATATCTCCCTGATTTGATTCTCTGCGATGTGATGATGCCTGGACTTGATGGACATGGGGTGTTAAGTCAGTTGAGAGAGTCACCCCCAACGGCAACGATCCCGTTTATTTTTCTGACCGCCAAAGCCGATCATGCTGATTTACGCCAAGGCATGAATTTAGGAGCAGATGATTATATCACTAAACCATTCCGCCGGAAAGATTTGCTAGAAGCGATTAATACGAGGCTGAATAAACAAGCGGCGGTGATGCAGCAATATGCAACGGAGCGTCAGCGCGCGGAAGGTTTGCAAGCTAAAATGTATGAGCTAGAAGAACTCAGCCAGACCAAAGATGGCCTGTTGAAAAAATTAGTCGAAGATTTAAGAAATCCACTTTCTAAGATTAATTTGGCGATTCATATGCTGAAGAATACCCCGCAGGGAACCTCTACAGAACGGTATTTGGAGATTTTACAAGAAGAGTTCGAGCGAGAAATTCACTTGATTAATCAAGTATCCGAGTTGCAAGACTTGCTGACGGCAGATAATTTTACCCTGTTGCGGAAGTTTAACCTCTTGGGAGGCAATTTGGAAAACCCCCCAAATAAACGCTACTAACTCCGCTGTAGACGGAGCCATCAGGATTCACTTAGCCTAAAGGGAGAATTTTGCTCCAAAATCTGGGAAAATTTAATCACCAGAATCAGCGGTATTGTCTCAACTCTAACCACCGGATAGCAAACCCAGACTCTCCCAAAATACAGGATGTTAAAGCTCTACTGAAGGGGTTATGAAAAAAATTTTAGTGATTGAGGACGAAGAGTTAGTCCGTAACAACATTGTCGAAATTTTGGATACGGTGGATTTCAGGGTGATTGGAGCATCCAATGGAGGGATCGGTGTCCAATTGGCAGAAGAACACCTACCTGACCTGATTTTGTGTGATGTGATGATGCCGGAATTGGATGGATATGGGGTACTGGCGGCCCTACGAAACAATCCGGTGACGGCGACGATTCCGTTTATTTTTTTAACGGCGAAAGGGGATAAAACGGACATTCGCCAAGGGATGAATTTAGGGGCGGATGATTATTTGACGAAACCGTTTCGGCGCAAAGAGTTGTTAGGGGCGATCGAGGCGAGGTTGATTAAACATGATGCTTTATATCAGGGTTATACTCGGGAGACCAGCCGTGCCGCCGCCCCAGTGCCGGACCTAGCCCGTGAACGCCCTGAGTCCCTGTATTCCGATCATTTAACCAATTTACCGAATCAACTGTTAGTCCGAGAGCAGTTTGAACCCTTGCGCGATCGCACCCAACAAGAAGGGGGGTGGATCTGTATTTTATTAATTGGGTTAGACCGATTTAAGCGGATCAATAAGACGCTGGGTCATGACTTTGGCGATCGCCTGTTGAGGGAAGTTGCTAAGAGATTGAGTCAATGTGTTCGCCCAGGGGATATTCTCGCGCGACTCCATACGGACCAATTTGCGATCGTCCTGGCATCGGGTTCTGAAACGGGCGATCGCCCTCCTGTTTCCAATTCCGGATACTCTTCCTCTATCTCCAGTCCCAAACTGATTCCAGAGGCGATCGCTCAACCGATTTTGGACTGCCTCATCCAACCCTTTTACTTAGAAAACCGGGAAATCTTTATTACCGCCAGCATTGGCATGAGCATTTATCCCCAAGATGGGGAAAAGGTGGACCAATTGATGAAAAATGCTGGGGTTGCTATGTCTTATGCCAAGCAATTGGGAGGCAATCAATATCAATCTTATACCCCTACCTTACAAAGTGAATCCATTGATGACCTCACCCTAGAAACGAGCTTGCGTTATGCCGTCGAACGACAAGAATTGCAACTCTATTATCAGCCTATTGTCGGGCTGAAAAATGGGCGAATTGTCGGTGCAGAAGCCTTAGTCCGGTGGCACCATCCTCAACGCGGCATGATTTCTCCGGTTAAATTTATCCCCTTGGCAGAACAAACCGGCTTAATTGCCCCAATCGGGGAATGGGTTCTCCAAACTGCCTGTAATCAAACTAAATCTTGGCAAACTGAGGGGTTGCCCCCGGTGCGCGTGGCGGTTAATCTGTCTTTTCGGCAGTTTAATCAAGTTGATTTGAGTGAACGCTTAGTTCGGATTTTAGATGAAAGTGGACTGAACCCGAGTTATTTAGAATTAGAACTCACTGAAAGTATTTTAGTGCAGAATGTGGAGTTGACGATTGCTAAATTGAATGAATTAAAATCGATGGGGGTTAAAATTTCCTTAGATGACTTTGGGACGGGGTATTCATCTTTAAGCTATTTGCAACAGTTTCCGTTTGATTTATTGAAAATTGACCGCTGTTTTGTTCAAGATATTAATACTAATACTACCAATGCCGCTTTAACGAAAGCGATTATTCAAATGGCTCATTCTTTAAATTTAAAAGTAATTGCTGAAGGGGTAGAAACCAGCGAAGAATTGGCAGTTTTGTATGAGAACCAATGCGATAATATTCAAGGGTATTTCTTTAGTCGCCCGGTGAAAGCAGAGGACTTTAAACGAATGCTCCAAGAAGATAAGCATTTGGAGCGTCAATCTTACAGTACAAGCCATTTTAAGGCATAGAGCCGTCGCACAGGTAACAACTGCGTCTCCTATACGCTTGAGGTGTAACGTTCTCTGTCTGTTGGAGAGGGGACCCAAGATAGATTGAGCTTGGGTAAATCGCCCCATTTGTACCCAATTTACGGTTGCTAGAGGTCCCCTTCCCTCTCCTGAATGAGGCTGTCCTTCGGGATGGGCCTCCAGAGTTTTAATCTATAATCTGGGGCCAAAACAGAGGGATAGAGAGTTTCACCGGGCGATCGCCACGGGACTGAAATTCTCAATCTGTGGGTGGAGAGAGGGAAGGTCACGAATAAGATTAACTGGAATTGAGGGAGACTATTAGAAATCCCTGGGTGTTGAGATAGCGGTTAAACCCCCTTTTTTTCGGGATCGCTGCTTGTTTTGCCACGGATGAGGGCCAGCAATCGCGTGGATTGTCTGAGCCTACTATTGCGCCGGTTAGATAGGTTCAATCCCGAATTCAGAAGCTTTGAGCCGCTATCGAAGGTCCTCATGGACCGTTTACTAAAAATTTCTCTCAATAATACCTCAAAATAGTTTATGAGAGTTTTAAGGTCATAACGCTTATGGAATCCAATGGTGAGGCTGTAAATCCCTAAACATTTGCCGAAGACTCCATAAAGCACTGCTGGTCTAAAACAACCCAAGTTTGCAAAATTTGCTGAAGATGAGCGATCGCCTAAATATTCGATTGAATCAAAGCCTCGAATGCCACCCGTTGATAGTTGCACCCAATCTCCCCTTAAAAAGGACAATCGCCTTGATGAACCGAGCGCGATCGAGCTATGTTTTAGTCTTAAACTCTCCCCTGCACCATCCGCCGGAAACCCACTATGGTCTGTTTACGGAAGGGGATTTAGTCACCCTGGTTGCTGATGGATTCAAGGAAGAATCCCGGCCCATTTGCGAAGTGCTGACCCAATCGATTATCCCACTCAAGGTGACAGATTCGGTGGAACCTTTATCACTTTTCTGTTATATGGAAGCGCATCAAATTCCATATTTGCCAATCCAGGATAGTCTCGGAAAACTACTCGGCGTTGTTACCTATGAGAGTCTTCAGCGAGGGTTACAACCCAGGGAATTGAGGTCAATGGGACTGACTAATGCAAGGATGAGTCGGGCGATCGCAACAGTTTCCCCGACGGCTTCCCTGTTAGAGGTGATTCAACAGATGGCAATTCATCGCAGCAGTGGTGTGGTGATCTGTGAATTGACTCCAGAGAACCGATTAAATCCCTCATTTCCGATTGGCATGATTACCCGCAGAGATATTGTCCAATATTGTGCCTTGGCATTAGATTTGGCAAAGACTCCAGCATCCCAGGTGATGAGTCAACCTTTATTATTTGGAAACCCCAAGGATTCCCTGGAACAAATTCATGAGCAAATGCAAGAGGCTTGGGTCCAACATGGGGTGATTGTTACAGGAGATTGGGAATTAGTCGGGATTGTGACTCCCGCTGAAATTCTCCAAGGGTGGAGAGAGAGTGTGGAGGCGGATGGCGATCCAAGGGTGCAAAGAAAGGAGATAGCGCAACAAGAGCAGACGGAAACGCGAGTACCACTGGGGAATTTTGAGGTGGAAGTGAGCCAACCGGAGAGATGCCCAGATCCGCCGAGACAGAAAGCGCCTTTGCGGGAGGCGATCGCCTTTTCTACTGTAGCGTTACAACAGGCATTGGAACAACAACAAGCGGAGATTTTCCATCGGCAACTGGCTCAAAAATTACTGCAATTTAGTGAGGAACGATTCCGTCAGCTTGCAGAAACCATTGAGCAAGTGTTTTGGCTGGTTTCCAGTGATCTAAAACAGTTGATTTATATGAGTCCGGCTTTTGAAACGGTCTGGGGCATTTCCCGTGCGCAATTAGAGAGTAAAGAAGCTGGGGAATCGCGCAATTATCTCACGATCTTGCAAGAGAGTTTTTATCGGGAAGAAGGGCAACCGACTTGGGAGAATTGGCCTCAGCAGGTTTTAATTTCAGGGGAACTGGAAAATCGGATTGTGCAGCCTGATGGCACTCTGCGTTGGGTGCATTCGCGAGGGTTTCCGGTTTATAACGATCACGGAGAGGTGTACCGGATTGCGGGGATTACTACGGATATTACCTCTCGCAAAGCGGCGGAAGCGGCAAGACAGGAGAGTGAAGATCGGTATCGGCAGTTAGTGGAAACGACGACGGATTGGGTATGGGAGATGGATGCGTCCGGGATATACACCTATAGTAGTCCGAGAATTGGGAAGATTTTAGGATATGAACCGGCGGAGGCGATCGGGAAACGGCTGGATAGCTGGATTGTGCCGGAATGGGCGGAAGAAGAACGCCGCTGGGTTGAGCAACTGGCGAGGCAACCGGAACCGTTTAGCTGCAAGGAACGGGTGAATTGGCACAAAGAAGGCAGAGTCGTGGTGTTAGAAAGTAGTGGGATACCTATTTTTGATGAGATGGGGAAATTAGTCGGCTATCGGGGAATTGACCGGGATATTACGGCGCGAAAGGAAGCGGAAGCGGCGCTACAGCAGATTAATCAAGAGTTGGAACAGCGGGTGCAAGAGCAAACGGCTGAACTACGAGAGTTAATTGGACAATTGCAAGGGGAGATTGCGCGTCGTCAGGAGGTTGAGTCGGCCCTCAGACAGAGTGAGGAGCGCTTGGAGAGCATTTTGGGGTCTCTGAATGATGTGGTGTGGTCGGCTTCAGCGCAGACGGGGGAATTGTTGTATTTGAATCCGGCTTTTGAGAGAATTTATGGACGGTCTCGCCAGGAGTTTTTTGAACGTCCGGAGTTGTGGCGGGGGGTGGTCCATCCCGAGGATAGCGATCGCGTTCGGGAGTTTTTCGAGGCGTTACTGGTGCAGGGGTCACAAGATGTAGAGTATCGGATTATCCGACCCGATGGGGAGGTGCGGTGGTTGGAGGACCGCGCTCATTTACTTTATGATTCGACTCACAAAGGGTTCCGTATGGATGGGGTGGCGCGGGATATTACGGAACGCAAACAAGCAGAAGAGGCGATCGCCCTCTCGGAAAGACGGTTTCATGCCATTTTTAACCAAACGTTTCAATTTATGGCCTTGTTGAGTCCCGAGGGGGTGATTCTGGAGATGAATCAGCGGGCATTGGAGGTCTGGGGATTGGCGGGGACGAATCCAGTGGGGCGGGCGTTTTGGGAATGTCCCTGCTGGCAACCGACGGACCCCGAGGAACTGACTGAGATGGTTGGGGAGTCTGGGGAGGAATGCCAATCCTGTTCGATTCAAGGGGCTAATCGGTTTCGCGCGGCGATCGCCCAGGCAGCGGAGGGAGAGTTATGGCGCGATGAGGTGGAAATTTTTGGACCCCGAAACCAACGGGTGACTATTGATGTCTCGATTAAGCCGGTACGAGATGAAGGCGATCGGGTGATTCAGTTGATTGCGGAAGGTCGAGATATCAGCGATCGCAAGCGTCTGGAAACGGAAATTTTTGAGCGCGAACAACTGCTGAATTCATTTTTTAAAGCCAGTTCTAGCGTTTCTCTCGGACTGGGAATTGTTAACGATCAAATGCAGTTTATCCAAGTCAACGAAGCCCTTGCTGAAATTCATGGGTTATCCCCCCAGGAACATATCGGTAAAACCGTGAATGAAATTATGCCCGATGTCACCCACCAAGTTCAATCCTTAGTGGACGAATTATTGCGGTCCGGGACGCCTATCCTCAACTTGGAACTCTCCAGTGAAAAACCCTGTCAACCGGGAGTTCTCCATCATTGGCTGACTTGCTATTTTCCCGTTCCGCTAAAAAATGGTCGGGCGCGAGGGGTGGGGTTTATCGTCCTCGACATCACCCAACGCAAACAAGCTGAACAAGCGTTGCGCCAGATTCAAGAACGGCTAGAATATTTGCTGTGTACAAATCCCACGATTATCTATAGTTGTAAGCCCAGCGGAGACTATGCCTTGACCTTTATTAGTCAAAATATCTTACGGCAGTTCGGTTATGAGGCGCAGCAATTATTAGATAATCCTAATTTGTGGTTTGAGTGCATTCATCCGGACGACGCAGAACGGCTTTTTGCCCATATCTTTCGTCTGCAAGAACGCACCCAGGAGATTTATGAATATCGCGTCCGACATCAAAACTCGACCTATCGTTGGGTCCGAGATGAACGGCGTCTAGTTTGCGATGCCCTGGGCAATCCTTTAGAGATTGTCGGTTCGATGTATGATATTACCGAACAAAAAAAAGCCCTCGGCCAACTTAAAGCGTCTTTGCAAGAGAAAGAGGTCCTCCTCAAGGAAATTCACCATCGGGTGAAAAATAACTTGCAAGTGATTTCCAGCCTGCTTAACCTCCAATCCCGAAGCATTGAGGATGCAGAAACCCGGACTCTATTTCAAGATAGCCAAAACCGTATTCAATCGATTGCTTTTATCCATGAAAAACTCTATCAGTCTCGGGACCTCGCTCAAGTGGATTTTTCTCAATATATTCAAACCTTATGTATCCATTTGTTTCGGTCTTATGGTGCCAGTCCTCAGCGGATTAGCCTGAATCTTCAAATTGATGATATCTTTTTGAGTGTAGATACCGCAATCCCTTGCGGTTTGATTGTTAATGAACTGGTGTGTAATGCACTTAAACATGGATTTCCTCCGAATGGGACTGGGGCGATCGAGATTACCCTCCATCGCACCTTCCCAGAGGGGGGTGATCACGGCAAACAAGATTTTATGATGAGGATTCGGGACAATGGGATTGGCTTTCCCAGTGAGGTAGACTTTCGGAAAACCCGCTCTTTGGGGATGCAGTTGATTAATACTTTAGTGAAACAACTCAAAGGAACGATTGAGTTGGATCGCAGTAGCGGGACTGCTTTTCAGATTGTCTTTTCGGCCAAACATCATCCGTTGGGAGAGGAGAGACATGAGTAACGAGAAAATTTTGGTCGTAGAAGATGAAGGGATTGTTGCCTTAGATATCCAAACGATTTTAGAAGATTTAGGCTATCAGGTTCCGGTGGCGGTTGCTTCCGGTGAGGAGGCAATTCAAGCAGCGGCTAAAATCCAGCCGGATTTAGTCTTAATGGATATTCATTTAGAGGGCAGTATTGATGGGGTGACGGCGGCGGAACAAATCCGCGATCGCTTTAATATTCCCGTCGTGTATTTAACGGCTTATAGTGATGAGGATACGTTACAACGGGCCAAACTCACTACCCCATTTGGGTATTTAATTAAGCCCCTGGAAGCGAGGAGTTTAAAGTCTACGATTGATATGGCGATTTATCGTCATCAAATCGAACAGGAACTTAAACAAAGTAAGGAATGGTTTGCTACCACCTTGCGTTCTATTGGGGATGCGGTGATTGCTACGGATGAAATTGGACGAATTCGGTTTATCAATCCTGTGGCTGAAACGTTAACCGGGTGGAAACAGGCGGAAGCTTTGGGGAAGGATATTGGGCAAGTTTTTCGGATTACTCATGAAATGTCCGATGCGATCGCCCAACGGTTGGGAACTGGGGAAGTCCCGACGGAAAATTTAGTAGAAGCTCCCAATGAACGCGTTTTAATTGCTAAGAATGGCAGCAAAATTCCTATTGATGATACCGTGGCCCCCATTGGCGGAGAAAATGATAAAATCATTGGGGCGGTTTATGTGTTTCGAGATATTACGTCTAAAAAAGCCACTGAAGTTTTACAAAAAGAGAGAATTCGTTTAGAAACAGAAGTTAAAGAAAGAGCCTTAGCCGAAGCAGAAATCCGCCGATTATTAGAAATAGAAACTGAATTAAGTGAATTTAAAAGTCGATTAATTACGACAATTTCTCATGAATTTAGAACGCCAATGAGCGTTATTTTATCATCGGCTGAATTGCTGCAAGTTTATAGCGATACCTGGCCGGAAGAACGGAAAGAAACCCATTATCAACGGATTAAAACTGCCATTGAATATATGACGGGAATGATAGAAGATGTCACCTTAGTGGGGCAAGCCGAAAGCGGACATCTGGAGTTTCAACCGCATCCAGTCGAGTTAGTAGATTTTTGCACTCGGACAGTGGACCAAATGAAAGTAACAACAGGCGATCGGCATCACATTCAGTTAATCGCCCACACCGACAAAATTTCCGCCCTCATGGACTCTCAACTCCTACGACAAATCCTTAACAATTTATTCTCCAACGCCATCAAATACTCCCCCCAAGGCGGCGAAATCACCCTAGAACTTAGCACTGAATCCGAACCCGCTACAACCAATCTTCATCAACCTTCTAGCCTCGTTGTCTTTCGGATTAAAGACCCAGGAATTGGCATTCCCCAACAAGACTTACAACAACTTTTTGAGTCGTTTCAGAGGGCTACAAATGTGGGTGCAATTAGAGGAACTGGCCTCGGGTTGGCGATCGTCAAAAAATGTGTAGAATTACATGGAGGTCATATCGAAATCGAAAGTGAAATCGACCGAGGCAGCACCTTTATCGTCAAAATCCCCCTCCAAACTCCATCCTACGATGTTATTTTAGCTGAAATATAAAACAAGCTTTACTACAATCCAATTGGGGATTAAACTCGTTCCCCGGCGAAGTTTAAGAATCTAAAAAATGACACTCCCCCTCCTGTTAAAATCCTAACACTTATCCCTTAAACCTCTCCTTTCATTTCAACTTAAATGCTGAAAAATCCCCTAAATCAAATCCTAAAACCTAACTTTTCCTTGACGCCCTATTTATTTCTCTTCCCGGCCCTTTTTATCTTAGGATTAACCGTCTTTTGGCCTGCCTTGCAAGCCTTTTATCTCAGCTTCACTCGCTATGGATATGATATCACCGAATCCCCTAACTGGATTGGACTTGCCAACCTGCAACGCCTTTGGACCGACCCCATCTTTTGGGAAACCCTCCGCAACACCCTACTCTACCTCGCTTGCGTCGTTCCCATCCTCGTTATTGCACCCCTAGGACTTGCCATCCTAGTCAACAGAAAACTCCCCGGAATGAACTGGTTTAGAACTGCCTATTACACCCCAGTTGTTATTTCCATCGTCGTTGCCGGAATCGCCTGGAAATGGCTATATGCAGAAAACGGCTTATTCAATCAAGTCCTACAAACCTTCAAATTAGTCAAACCGGGTTCCGGAATTTCCTGGCTAACAATTCCCGAACTTGCCCTCTTTAGTGTCATGGCAGTCACTATTTGGAAAGGATTAGGATATTACATGATGATTTATCTAGCCGGACTGCAATCCATCTCCCCCGAATTATATGAAGCTGCTGCCTTAGACGGGTCTGATGGTGCAAGAAAACATTGGGATATCACCGTCCCTTTAATGACACCCTATCTCCTCTTAGTTGCCGTCATTTCCTCCATTTCCGCTACCAAAGTTTTTGAAGAAGTCTTCATCATGACCCAAGGCGGACCGAGAAACAGTTCTAAAACTATCGTCTATTATTTATATGAAAACGCCTTTGAAGAGTTAGAAATTGGCTATGCTTGTAGCATTGGTCTAGTGCTATTTTTAATCATTTTCGTTTTTTCAATCTTAAGATTTATCGTCCCTACTCACAATAAACAACTGAACTAAATCCCATGTTCGTAGTAACGACTTCAGTCGTTATCCCAACTTGAGGGGGTAAAACAACCATCATGGTCATTACCTCTTCCGGGAGATTCTTAAGCGATTAACACTCAGGATTCGATGCTGAAATGAGGTAAATCAGAGTTTACCTACCCACATTTTCTACTGAGGAACGATCGCAAATAGAATATTCCAGAGAACGGGGGTTGTCCAAACGCTTTGACGCATCCAAAATTTCCATCCCCACCATATTTCCATCTGGGTCATAATCTATGATAACTCCAGGCTTTTCTTCGTCGCTTTCTTCAATAACACTGGAGGTAAAAATAATTCGTAATGTATCAACTTCTGGGTCATAGATAACTTTCATGGCTAGATCCAATATTTAGTAATTTTACTGGTGCGATAGGCGGTGATAACCACCGCTGGATCGAGGTCATCAGCAACGATAACTCGAACCAAGTAGATTTTACCTCCGCCAAAATCTACTTGAGATTGATAGGCTTTTCTGCCCTCTTTTTCTTCAAGGATTTGCTGAGGATTGTTTAAAACTGATTCTACCATATTTTGCTGAAGTCCTCGGCGCTGTAGTTCTTGCAGAGCATGGTTAGAGAAGATAAAATTCATCGGCTTTAAACCTCTGTTCTCTCAACTTGCTCTGCCACCGCTGCAGCTTGTTCGGGATATAGCTGTGCTAGATATCCACACATTGGGTACGCCCTTTCCAGAGATAAAGCAGCCGGAACTAAAAGCTGTTTAAAGTTTTTGCGATCGTTCACTTTCGCTATGAGAGAGGCGATTATAGCAATAACGTGATTACGATCTTTGCCTAGCCGGTTTACCGTTTCTATTGCTTCTTCTCCTTTCCCTGCCTCTACTTGTATCTGTAAAATCATCACCATTGCTTCTAATTGTTTGCCTTTATCCTGAATTCGTTCTCTCGCTTTGAGAGCCATTTCTAATAGTGTGTCTATTCCATCCTTGTGTCCCTTTTCCCATTGAAATGATGCTATGAGCTGGAGTGCCTTAACTATCTCAAAGTTATCTTCAATCGTTTTTACTGTTGCCAGAGCTAGGGCGATTTCACCTGCCTCTGCTTGTGCTGCTGCTACTTGGGATAAAATGTGGGAACAATTTTTATCCTCTTTAGCTTGTTCACAGAGTCGGTCAAATATATCCAAACCTATTTGTGGTTCTCCTAGTGCTATTTTTGCCACTGCTATATTAGTCCAAAATTGTACTTCATTCCACAAAAATGAGTTTTTGGCATTTTCAATTTTAGTATCAAGTATTTCATTCAAAATATATTTTTCTGTTACTTTCAGAGGAAGTTGTGATATTGCTTTTAAAGCGTTGACTTGCAAGTCAAATATATATATATGATTGATCGTATCCAAAGATTTCTCAAATTCACCAATTCTTGCTTGTAATTTTGCTATTTCGGAAAAGAGTTTCCAACCTAGTATATGTGAGTGTTCTGC
>CBFGOM010000074.1:0-28102 GCA_965650385.1 uncultured Oscillatoriaceae bacterium | reverse complement strand
AGTCATGGTCGTGGATATCCGAAATTTTACCGTTTTGACCCAACAACTGGATGAGAAAATCCTTTCAGAAGTGATTGGCACCTGGTTCCGCTGTGCCGGGAATATTATTCGCGATCGCGGCAGTTGGGTCGATAAATATATCGGCGATGCCGTCATGGCAGTTTGGTTTCACAGCACCCAAGAAGTCAGTGACGAAGAGATGCTGCGAATTTTCCAAGCCCTCAACTCCTTACATGAAATTACCGAAGACCTCAACAAACGCTATCCCCTGCCCTTTCCTCTGCGAATAGGGGCCGGAGTCAACACCGGATATGGCATGGTGGGCAATACCGGATCCGGCGATCGCCCGGACTACACAGCATTAGGAGATACCGTCAACGCCGCCTTCCGCTTGGAGTCCGCCACCAAAGAAATTGGCCTAGATATTGCCCTGGGGGAAACGACCTATAAATACTGTCGAACCATCCCTGGACATGAAGACTTGTTCAAGCAGCATAGCGTCCTTCTCAAGGGCTACGAAAAGCCGACCATCACCTACGCTTGTTCCTTCGCCAACCTGGATGCCTTTTTGCGTGCCCAAGCAGCCAACCGCTAAAATTTCCTTTCTCAATACAATGAGGACTCCCTGGAATTGGGGGAACTCACCGGATCTCTGGGGGCAATTCCGATACTGCCCCTCCTTTAATGGCAGCGGGACCCATTTGCGCCAGACCCTCTCGGGAAAAAATCTGCTGATTTGGCAGAAATCCAAAAAAAATCTGTAGGTAAAATGGTAGTCTCTATTAAAAGGCTGTTTATGAGAAACAAAGGAAAAAAGTTATGCAAAGATTGGTTCGCCTGGTCGCAGTCTTCGGCTTAGTCGTGGGTTGTTTGGGATGGTTAGGATTTCCCCAAAACGCCGTTGCGGCTGGCTGGAGCGGGGTCTCCTTGCAATCGACGATGTTAGTAGCTCAAACCCAGTATCGCAATCCCGTCGATGATAAGCTGGCGACTGAGTTTGGCGAAAAAATTGACTTAAATAACACCAACGTTCGGGCTTTCCGGCAGTATCGGGGGCTATATCCCACCCTGGCGGGCTTAATTGTCCAAAATGCCCCCTACGAGAAAGTTGAGGATGTTTTAAACATTGCCAGCCTGAGCGATCGCCAAAAAGAATTGTTACAAGCCAATCTGGATAATTTTACCGTCACTGACCCTGAAGTCTCGTTAATTGAAGGCGACGATCGCATCAATAACGGCTATTACTAAGCGATGTCCTGTTCCAGGAGAACAGAGATCGTTAATTTCGTCCTTTGTCAATTAAGGTAATATAAAGAGCTTTTATAGGGCTTTTAAATCATGGGAGCCCTAGGCGCTAGGCCCTAGCAAACCGAAGGGGCCACCTGATTTACCCGGGCTTCTATAATCGGCTCAACTACTTGACAAAGGGCGATTTTTCATTGAGCAATCCGTCACCGTTCGATCCCAGTCTCAATCCGAGAATACCTACCGCTTTTGATGTATTGGTCGTGGGTGCCGGTGCTGCGGGTTTGTATGCAGCCCTGTGTCTACCGGATACTTACCGCGTGGGTTTAATTGCGAAAGATAGCTTGCCCCTGTCCGCCAGCGATTGGGCGCAAGGGGGTATAGCCGCTGCGATCGCCTCCGATGATTCCCCCAAGTTTCATATTGAAGATACCCTCGCTGCCGGTGCTGGGTTATGTGATCTCGAAGCGGTCAAATTTCTCGCCGAACAAGCACCAGACTGTGTTCAAAACTTGCTAAAACTGGGTGTAGCCTTTGACCGGGACAATCAAGGCACCCTGGCATTAACCCTAGAAGCGGCTCATTCCCATCGCCGAGTGCTTCATGCCGCAGATACCACGGGTCGAGCTATTGTCAGCGTCCTGAGTAGTCGGGTCTTGAGCTGCCCAAATATTCAGGCGATCGAAAATGCCGTAGTTTTGAATCTGTGGATAGACCCAGAAACCCAGCGCTGTCAAGGCGTTCGCCTCGTATATCAGGGTGAGATTTATTGGGTCCGTGCCGGTGCTGTCGTGCTTGCCACCGGCGGCGGTGGTCAGGTTTTCGCCCAAACCACTAATCCTTCGGTGAGTACCGGGGATGGGGTGGCAATGGCATGGCGTGCCGGTGCCGTGTTAAGGGATTTAGAATTTTTTCAGTTTCATCCCACTGCCCTCACTAAAGCAGACGCCCCCAGATTTTTAATCAGTGAAGCAGTCCGGGGTGAGGGTGCTCATTTGCTGGACGATCGCGGATATCGTTTCATGTTCGATTACCATCCCGCAGGAGAACTCGCACCCCGAGATGTAGTCAGTCGTTCCATTTTTATGCATCTCCAGAATTGGGGAAGTAATGCTAACCCGGGATGTGTTTGGCTAGATTTGCGACCCATTCCTGACGAACGGATTCGCCATCGCTTTCCGAATATTATCCAGGTTTGTCAAACTTGGGGAGTGGATTTGTTTAAGGAACCGATTCCTGTGGCACCAGCGGCGCATTACTGGATGGGGGGGATTCACACGGATTTGTACGGACGCACTTCAATTCCCGGTTTGTATGCCGTGGGTGAAACGACCAATACGGGAGTGCATGGTGCGAATCGGTTAGCGAGTAATTCGTTGTTGGAATGTCTGGTGTTTGGGGCTCAGTTAGGGGCCATTGAAATTGCTGCGAATCCGGGAGAATGGGTTCGGGAAGAGACCGTTACTTTAGAGAGTAGTCGGTTGGGGAAAGATTTACCAGCACAACAAGCTTATATTCAAGAACTGCGGCGATCGCTCCCGTCGCTGGTTTGGCAAAGTGCAGGAATTGTGCGCGGACAAGCTGCTTTAGAAGCAGCAATCCGGCAAATTAATATTTGGCAAGCTGAATTTGCTGCTCTTCCTGTTTCTCAATATTTACTAAATCCGGTGGAGGGTCAGGGGGTCTGTTTTGCCATCCCTAATCCCGATGAACTGCTCGTTCAGTGGTCGGAAACGCGTAATTTACTGGATGGAGCGTATTTGATTCTGACCAGTGCAATTTTTAGAACCGAAAGTCGCGGCGGTCATTATCGCTTAGATTATCCCCATACCGATCCGAACTGGCAAGCTCATACGGTAGTTCAGAACCAATCTTGGCGCAGGGTTCCTCTGTGAGGGTTCTGCTGTTTCTCCCGATTACCCTTTTTTCGGAGATTTGCAGGTTTGGCTTTCCTCTCAATATTCCGATGAAGCGTCAGGAGTAGGCCAAAGTTTAAAGCAACGGGAGGGTTTATCAATAACTTGAGGATTAGTCTTAGACCTAAATGCAGCGGGTTCCCGCTCCAGGTGTTTCCCCCTGGGGCTTGCCGTTACCCGGTCTTGGCGGTTCATATTCGGCAATGGAAATCTCCGGATTCGAGCCGGTTGCATTCCGGAGCGATTCAGGAGTCAAACTCGTTTGCAGGCTCGTCAAGACAAGCGTTGTCCCTAGCAAGCTGCTGATTGAAAATAGAGTGATTGTACTAGACCGAAGGAACGTAAACATAACACTCTTGACCCCATAAAATGACCTTCCTAGTAGATGTCCCCCTGTTCTATTAGTGTATCAGTAGATTCACGGATTTGTCCAGTAGCTGAAAAAATTTTTTTAAGGAGTGGTCCCGTGGATTTACCGAAGAAGTTTTGCCGGGGTTAGCCCCAGGTTTGGGGGTGAAAACCTCTAATTTCAAGGAAATTCATCCCCCTTGAACCCCTCTCCTGGTCAGGGGTATCCGTATTTACTCGGACTGCACTAGGGTGAATCGTTAGATCCCTTTTAAAAGGTTGAGTAACCTTGACAATTCTCTTGAGGGATAGGGTTTATGTCGTGATTGATTCAATTCTTAACATAGATTAATACTTTTCATAATTAATGCGAATATCCCCCCCGTTTCATGGCGGCTCTGGGGTGGCAAAATTAAGCCGATGTGGACTGAGAGAGAACGCCTCAATATCCTGGATCCCGGATCTTTCCAGGTCCTGAAGTTTCGGAAACTTCATAAAATTCATATTGATTTTTACCGAGTTCTTTAGAACGATACATTGCAGCATCTGCACGCTTAATTAAAAGGTCTGCATCGTCCCCGTTCAAAGGATACAAGCTAATTCCGATACTAGCGGTGACCTGAATCAAGTCTCCGGCGATCGCCACGGGTTCCCCCAAGGTCGTCATAATCTTTTGGGCTACACTCGCCACATCTTGGGGTCGAGGAATGGCGGGTAAAATCAGGATAAACTCATCTCCTCCCAGACGTGCCACTGTGTCACTGCCGCGCAAACAGGCTGTGAGTCGTCTCGCTACTTCTTTTAATAACAGGTCTCCGCTGTCATGTCCGAGGGTATCATTAATTTGTTTAAATCCATCTAAATCAATAAATAAAACCGCTACAAGTTGGTTATTAATTGCGGCCCATTCTAAGGCTTGGTTGAGCCGTTCTGAGAATAATTTTCGGTTAGGAAGATTGGTTAGGGTATCGTGATAGGCTTGGTGGCGCAGGCGGTCTTCTGAAACTTTTAATTCTTGGTAAGACTGAGCTAACTCTGATGCGGTACGTTTGAGTTCTTCTTCCATTTTTTTGCGCTCAGTGATGTCTCGAATCACGCCAACTAAGAAGACATTACCGGCTGAATCTTTATGTAAAGACCGTTTGGTCGCAATATAATGGACGGTTCCCGTGGCATCAGTCAACTGGGCTTCATTTTCATGGGGTAAACCCGTGGTTAAGACCCATTCATCTTCCTGCCAAAACAGATTGGCTTCAGCCGTGGAAAAAATTTCATAATCTGACTTTTCGAGAACCACGGGTAATGGGTAGCCAATGAGTTGACAATAGGCTTCATTTAAGACAATCCAGCGATGGTTTTGATCCTTAACAAAAATGGGGTCGGGGATGGTATTGATGATTTGGTCTAAAAAGTCTTTGGATTCAGCAAAAGAGCGTTTTAATTTTTCTTCATGATAAGCAATATAAGATGTGAGTAATCCCGCTGAACCCAGGAGGGTTAAGAGGGGAGGAATTAAGGGGACCCACCAGCCGAGGATAAAGAGCAGGGTAGAGGTCCCAAACAGGATGAGGGAAGCCAGGAGGATGCTGCCTGTTAGGCGAATGGGCGATCGCCCAGTTGAGCTAATCAGGGCACCGGCGATCGACCAGAGCACAATCCACAGCCATTCGATGGGTTCAGACCAGAACAAAATCGAGGGAGGACGGTCGTTTAAGGCCGCACTGAGGAGTTGGCTAACAAAATTGGCATGAAGCTGAACCCCAAAGATTTTTCGAGGGGCCGGGAAGAATCCGGCACTATTAGGGGTGTAGAAAAAATCATTGAGACTCGTAGTAGTCGAACCGATCAAGACCACGCGATCGCGCACCCAATCCGCCGGGACCTTACCCTCTAACACATCCCTCATGGATACCTGGCGATAGGGGACTAATTGGGAGTCATGCGCAGCACCCAGATGAAAATTAGCCAGCACTTGATAACCGCCATTATCTTGGTCGATATAAGGTCCATCATTACCCTCAAACCGGGGAAAGGTATAGGGACCGAGTTGGAAATGCTCTGGATGCTCTGATGAAGGTTGTAGTTTGATTCCTTCCTCTTGTAGATAGAGCAAGGCCAGCTTTAAGGCAAAACTTTGGTAGGATTTCTCCTCGCCCCATAAATAGAGGAGATTACGGCGGATTTTGTTATCGAAATCGATCACCACATTGTTAAATCCCACGGCCCCCAATTCGGCCAAGACTTTCGGAGGACGGACCCCAATGCGGTTGTTGGCGACGGGCACTTCTTCAATCCCAATCAGATTGGGGGTGGAGGCGAAGACCTGTTGTAACTCAGCGTAACCGGGTTCGGCGGGAATATCTCGATAGATATCCAGACCGATCGCCCGGGGAGAGTAGCTATCCAGTTTTTGCAGCAGTTCGGCTAAGACGCGATCGGAAATCGGCCAGCTTTGGAATTCCTGGATATCCGTTTCGTTAATTCCCACAATCAGGATGCGATCGTCCCTTGGTTCTGGGGGACGCCACCGAAACATCTGGTCATAAGCCCCCCATTCCAGAGACTGTAACAGTCCTGTAGAGCGCAGAACCAACACAAAACCAGCAACACCGACAACTGCTTTAAAGGGAAGCCAGATGCGGCCACTCCAGTCGGGAAGTCTTTGTTGCCACCGTTGCCTCAGGGCTGTCCATCGAAGTTTTGGACCTTTAAGGGGCTGCATTTTCATGAAATACCGGCTTTCTCTGGAATTTAATCTGCTCAGAAGGAGGACTGGGATCCGGACTTTCCCACTGCGAGTCCAGCCTCAAACCGCATTGGGAATTTCTCGGATCCGGGGGTTCAGGATGGGTTAGGAACCCGGTAAGACGTTTTTAAAGTTACTTGGCCCTTGATAGCCAGACAATGCCGCTAATTCAGAGAGCGATCGCACCCCTGGATATTTTTCCCCGTTAATGATCCAAGTGGGAAATCCCTGAATTCCAACGGCTTTGCAGACTTGCGGTTGGGGATTTTTGCCGCGCGGATCGCATTCAATGTAGTTAATCTCACGCACCGCTTCTCGTCCGAAGAGTTCCTTTTGTTCATGGCAGTGCGGACACCAATAGGCACTATAGTTTTTGGCCCCTACAGCCGTGAGATGTCGGGCTAAGGCGATTTCAGCTTCACCGGATGAAGTGGAAATCGGCCAGCCTGTATTGGAGGGCGGGGTTCCAGCCTGACGCTGAACAATCGAGTTATCTGGGGAAGCGGTAGCCCCGGGGTTATTGACATTGGCATAGACACCCAAAGCTCCAATGAGGGTAATCATGCCGACAATAATGCCAGTAAAGAAGAGTTGACCGCGATCGGGCCAATCTCGCCCAATCAGGGTTAAGACAAACAGCAACACCGAAAATACCCCTGAAGCCACGCAGTAAGGACAGAGCGCTTGCAGGGTAAACAACATAACATAAGTCAGGTATAGACTAAATACCAGCATGGTGCAGGCGATCGCAAACATCAGCAACCAGGAGGTGTTGTCTACCTGCGATTTCAAGTCTTTTTGGGTCTCTTCTTTGAGCAACAGGGGCGCAAAGGCCAAAATCGCCATTGTGGTATAGCCTAAAAACCCAAATAGGGTCAGAGGCAACCCAAAGATTTTGGCATATTCGCTTTCCAGGACAATTTGGCAGCCGGTGGTCGGGCAAACCGCCGCAGCGGATCCGGTAAACTCAACCACGGTCAAAAAAGCGGTTTCTAAAAGACCCAAAACGGCGATCGCGCCGATGATATAACGCGACCAACGGTAAATCCACGGAGTAGAACGTCGGCGTCTCATAAGCAAAATTTAGTAATGTGCAAACCGAGAATTGTTAAACCTCGGAGGAAACGAGCATCACAGGGGTTTAACCCCAGTGAGCATGGATGATGACGATTGCCTTGGGGTAAGTAGGCTTGGGGTGCTTTTGTGATGCACTTTCAACGGGACAATTACCGCCTCAAACGTTTTACCCTGTACCCATCATATTTTCTGGGGTAGGTACTCCTTCCATTCCGGGAGTCATACCCGCTTAAATCATGGTATCGGTCCGTACTATTGTTGAACAGACTCTCTTCGTCAAGGTAAAACTCTTTAACACTCTAGTTTTAGAGCCAGGAATTTGCTTCGCATTCCTGGATATAGCGCCTCTTAATTCGATTGTCAGAATGATTAAGACTTGCTATAGGGTTAGGGACCTGTTGCCGATCACTGAGTCAGTTAAGACTTGGGCGGGTCAAGGACCTGAAGAGGCAAGGGATTTAGAATCGTTCCTCTCGACGAACGATCGCCTTTGATTGCTCAAGTAGCAAAGCCAGGACAATTTGATTGTGGCATATTCGCTCAGGGGAAGGGGGAATGCTCAACGCCAAAGGATGAATGCCGCAGTGATGAGGGGGAGGGATAGGGGATGAAGGGGGAGGGATATGGGATGAAGGGAGAGGATAATCTCAGGAACCCGGATGAAAAAGCCGGATCAGGATGAGGGATGAATTTTTCCCCTTCATCCTGATGCCTTCATCGAATTGTTTTCAAAAGGCCCTCACCCCGAATGCAGCTTGATCGCCGCCAGTGACGCGGGTGGAGTTTCCAGGGAGAGACTCCGGCGAGTGGCTTCTACGAATTGACTGACGCGGATGGGGTCAACGGGTTGTTCCAGTTGTCCATGTCGTTTGAGGGAACTACAGACAATAACCCCATCGGCTGCCTGCATTAGGGTAGAAATATTCTCCCAGTTGGCACCGCTGCCAATAAAGACGGGAGTGCCTTTTGCCGCCGCGATCGCCAGTTCTAAATCTTCAAACGAAGGGGGGTTCCCGGTGGCCCAACCGGAGAGAATAACCCCATCAGCTAAACCGCGCTCAATGGTTTCTTGCACAGCGGTGGTGAGATTAGGGGAACCCAAGGGCCGCGCGTGTTTCACCAAAACATCGGCCAGGATTTTGACCTCGCTGCCGAGTTCGCGGCGGTAGCGTAGCAGTTGATGTGCTTGTCCTTCGATTAAGCCTTGGTCCGTCGCCATGACCCCAGTGAGGACATTGACCCGGATAAAGCTGGCACCGACACAGGAGGCGATCGCCAATCCACTGAGGCCATCATTTCGCAAAACATTGATTCCGATCGGCACCGTTACCAAGTTCATCAGCCGATCCACGATCAGGGTCATTGCACTCACGACGGCTGGATCGACCTGGCCGTTCGTAAATGGAGCATCAAAGAAATTTTCGACAATAATGCCATCAACCCCGCCTGAGGCCAACGCTGTGGCCTCTCGTTCGGCTCGCTCAATGACAGTTTTGAGGCTGCCCCCCCACCTCGGAGAGGTCGGCAGGGGCAGTAAATGGACAACACCAATAATCGGATTCGGGGTTTTGAAGAGCTGTTTTAAGTCCACGTTGTTACTATCTCGGACGCCACAAGAACGTTCGGTCAACCAATATACTGACCAAGACTTTTAAGTAAGTCTTGACCCGCTCAAAGCGGGACTGTTGGATCCCGGCTTACAGTGCGATCGCAATTCCTCGGGCCTAATAAATTAAGCAGGTATCGCTAGGTCACACTCAGGCAGGTTTTACCAACTGAGGACCCGAGGCGTGCCTCGGATTGCCCCCCTGAGTCGTTAGACTCACTCAGTAAGCTATGTTCATTGTACTGCCGTGGCGAACGAAAGCTATCATGTCATGAAATCTGCCCGTTGTCCTGACTGGGGAACGCTACATCGGCCCGATCTCAGTACGGAGACAGTTCAGGTTAAGTTTTGTAGCATCAGCCCCTGTATCAGGACAAATACGGAGAACAGGGCGATCGCCCTTCCCGGGGATAAAATCTTGATACCCCTTTTAATACAGGTTTTTTTTAGAGGTTTTGCAGTAAATGTCCCGAAGAGTCTCCAAAACTCATGAAAAATTTAAGGATTGACATCCGTGCAATCACTGAGTTAAGATAGAACTCGAAAGCACCAGAGACATCCTTAAGGCAGTCGCAGCTACCAGAATTAGAAGTTCCAAGGAAAGGGCTGACCCCCACCGCCTCAATCGGGGACCTACCTGGAATGATTCACAGTGTTCATTGTTCACCCTCGGTCTGGGTTAGAGCTACTCTAGCCCAGTTTTTCTTTGGAAATTATGCCTCAACCCTCCAGGGCAGTAGCGATCGGATAAAATTGCGTTTACCATAGAAAAATTAAACCCCCCACCACTGGAAGGGCCAAGGCATCGAGTATGACTGTAGCAGAACCCATTGCAGCTCGCTCCAAAAAAACCGGCATCCCCCATCGAATCGCCAACTGGCTGGAAACTCACTGGGTCACCCCGGCCTATGCCGGTTGGTTACTCTTAATCCTAGCGATATTTTTCTTTGCCGCTGCAACCAATACAATGGCCGGATGGCTCTATGTCATCAGTGGTGTGAGTTTTGCTTTGTTGGGAACTGCCGCCTGGTTGCCGGTGCGATCGCTTCAAGATTTACAAGTCCAGCGCACCCCCATCGAACCCGTGAGTGCCGGGGAAGACCTCACCCTTGATTTGGCGATCGCTAATGAGACGGCAAAGCCAAAAATCTTGCTGCAAGTTGAGGATCTGATTCCTTTCGTGTTGGGAAAACCCATGAAATCGGCCATCGAAGAAATCCCCCCACATGGCATTCATCATTGGGTGTACTACTACCCCACCCAACGACGGGGGATTTATCGCTGGCATGAGGTCCAGCTAAGATCCGCTACTCCCCTGGGGTTATTTTGGTGCAGGCGATCGCGCCAAGTCCCCGCTACCGCAGTAGTCTATCCCCAAGTTTTACCCCTGACTCGCTGTCCTCTAGTAGATCGCATGGGTCAAGAAGATAGCCTTTTGGTTCATAGCGATCGCCGCGCTGAAATGGCAACGGAAGGCATTACCCGTACAGTCCGACCCTACCGATATGGCGACCCCACTCGCTTGATCCATTGGCGCAGCAGTGCGCGCCTCGGAGAACTACGAGTCCGGGAATTAGAAGTTTCCACCGGAGGACAAGAAGTCATTATTGCTCTCGATAGCGGCAGTGCTTGGAATTTAGAAGATTTTGAAGCAGCCGTCATCGCCGCAGCTTCTTTATACTGTTACGCCGAACGCTGCCAACTCAATGTCCGACTCTGGACTGCTGGAACTGGCTTGGTGCATGGCAATAACCGAGTTTTAGAAGCCTTAGCGGCCACTCAAGCTTCAGAAGAACAGCCAAAGGTAGGAGAACCTCCCTTTTTACCCCTAATCTGGCTGACTCAAAATAGCGCCAGTATCAATCAGTTACCCCGAGGCAGTCGCTGGGTCTTTTGGCCGTCGGAAGCTCAAAAAGCCCCAGTGAATCCCAATTTTCTAGGGCTGGAAATTCAAGCGGATAAACCGTTACAGCTTCAATTGCAGTCATCGGAAGGATGAAGTTACAGCTTCATCCTTGATGGGTTTATGAGGTTTGAGTGGCTAATACCGCTTGGCAAATGGGCGATCGCAGGGCTTCTACATAACTCGGCCACCCAATTATGATGGGTTGTTTGTGAATCAATGTATCCGAGGACAGTGCAGAAGGTTCAAAACTTAAGGGTTTTCCCTCTAAATCACAACAGACTAACCCCGCTGCTTTCGCGAGGGCCACGGGACCTGCGGTATCCCAAAGTTTGACTCGGCCATTCAGATACAGATAGAGTCCGGCGCGTCCATAAATGACTTCCATCACTTTCAGACCAAAACTGCCGAGGGAGGAATAACAGACCCCTGGGACTAATTGGGCGATCGCCTCCCCAAAATTCCGTTGGTCGCGATCGCCAAGCATAATTGGACAAGCGGATGAGTTCGGTGGTGGCGGTTCCACAGGAGATAAGGGTTCCACCGCTGAACCCCCGACAGCTTGAAACAGTCCCCAGTCGGTCCCGCCATAATACATCTGATCTAAAGCTGGGGCGTAAATCCAACCGGCGATCGGTTGAAAATTTGAGAGTAAGCCAATCATCACCGAGTAATGGGGCTTCCCTTGAATAAATCCTTCGGTGCCATCCAGGGGGTCAATGCACCAAAGTTGTTGGCGATCGCCATTAAATGCCAGTCGCGATCGCTCGTTTTCTTCCGTAATAATTCCATCTTGGGGAAATAACTCAGAAAATCCCGCAGTTAATAGGCGATCGAGTTCCCGATCAATGCTGGTGACATAATCTTCGGGTCCTTTTTCAGTAACCGAATAGGGTTGTTTCGCCAAGTCTTCCGCCCGGGTCCCACATTGGTAGATTAAATCTCGGATTTTTCGCTCTAGCTCAACGGAGAAAGTTTGCATATAAACAGTATCAATACATTTTGACTCTGGCTTATTCTAACCCCAGGACTTGTTTCTGAATAATGTTGAGATTAATCACACTATTGTGTTTTCGGGGCCTATCACGATGGATTGAGGCGATCAGCTTTAGATGGAGTGGTTTCGCTGGGCGATCGTCCGGTCTAGCAACTGTGCCCGGTCAAATTATGCCTCGACAACGAACTAGGAATGAAAATTTTTTAAGTGTGCTTTAGCCTCTAGTTGTTTTCCTGGCAAGGCTAGAATGCGGGCAATGCTGTAGGGGGCCTCAATATCCTCCGACTGAGGGGAAATTCTCTCCTAATACTCTTCTAACTGTTCTTGACGTTTTCGATTTCCCCTCAGCATGAAACAAAAGAGTTCTCTGGGTTAAGGAACCTAAGATTTTGGATCGGTTGTTTCTGTTGGTTCTATCCCCAAAAAGCTATGAATTTCTTGAGTAATCCGGAGTTTTTCATCATATCCGGAACTGTGATAAGGCGTTACAGCAAAGCTTTCTCCAGAGGTGAGCATCACTTTGATGACATAGGTTTTGCGACCACTACGGCGACTAATACTCGGTTCCACATAACTCCGGGCAATATTCCGCAGGGGATGTTCAATCCGTTTGGTCCCCAAAAGTCCTCGCCAAGTAAGAATAAATTGATTGGAGGGTTTATCCAATTTGAGGATAACGATTTGGCCCAAGCCAGCAATGATTAACAGAGCCATCCCACAGAAGCAGAGGAAGGATGTCATCATCAACCCAAACATATTTCGAGAGATCGCCAAGTTGGACTGGGTTGAATCTTGCACAAATTGGTTAATGCGATCGGCTTGTTTCTGATGAGAGGAGCGATTGGAACTCAAAAAATCATGAAGGGGAATGAGTCTTCCTGGGAGGCGGAGAACGACTTTGTAAGGGGTATTCCGTTTACGACTGTTACGCGAGACAACCTCAGCCCCTTGTAAGTCTTTTAGAGGAAAGGTTTGGCGGTGGGTTTGCCAGAAACTGGACTGGCTGACTTCACAGTGACCAGATTCTGGCAGGCGATCGCAGATCACACGGTATCTCCCTATCTTTTGACTCTCACCCAGCCCGGCATTCATGATTATCCCCCCAATCATCCAAATCACCAAGGGGAGGATTTGTAGTTTTAACTGAGTTGAGGTTCGTTGTATAAATTTCATCTCCACTCCCCCGATATTCCTGGCCGCAATTTTATCTGGCCCTAAACAGAAAAAACGGGCTAACCTCTAGGTAGGTTAACCCGTAATTCAAGGGAACGCGCTCTATGTTTACTGAACAACGAGCTTAACGTTAGCGTTTTGCAGCCCGGGACGACGAACTTCATTGAGGGTCTTATTAACCGCGTACTTCTGGTTAATGGCATTGATCAGTTCGGTCTGGTTGTGCTTCTTAGCAACACCCCACAGGTCAGCGATCAAGTCGTAGGTGCCGTCGCTGTTGCGAGACCAGCCCAGATCATATTCGCCTTCGAGAACTGCAACCAAGTCGGAACGAACACGCTGGCCGTTGTAACCACGAACGTCCGCATCGGTCTTAACGCTGATGCCTAAGTCGCGCAGAGAAGTCTTGAGGATTTCGGCATCGGTGATTTTTGTACGGAGAGTGCTAAAGTGAGACATTTGGATTTCCTCCAGTAAGATAGTTAAAGAAACGACAACATTTGGGTTTGAAGGGAACCGCGATCGCGGTTTTTGGAAACTGCTAACCCGGGTATATATGGGTTAGCCTTTGCTCCTGGAAAACCCAGGAGAAAGCTTTTAGAACTCCATGCGCTGGTATTCAGCGACGGAAGAAGCAGCTGGTCTAGCTCGCTGTCTGGCCCAATCTCTCAGGGCGGTGACCTGTTCGGTCATGGTCTTGGACAGCGGTAGCGTAGACTTAATCGAAGCGATGATGTCTAGCTGCGTAAATTCTCTATCTTGAGCAAACGCCTCGTACATGGCTGCAATCACAGCTTGTTCGATTTCTGCCCCGGAAAATCCATCCGAGACTTTCGCCAATTGCTCGATATCGAAGCGATCGATTTCTCGACGCCGTTTGCTCAAGTGAATCTTAAAAATTTCTTGGCGTTCTTCGTTGTTGGGAAGGTCAACGAAGAAGATTTCGTCAAATCGTCCCTTTCTGAGGAACTCTCCCGGTAGCCGTTCAACTCGGTTTGCCGTAGCCATGACGAACACAGGGGAGGTTTTTTCTTGCATCCAGGTCAGGAAGGAACCAAAGATGCGACTTGATGTGCCTCCATCGGAGTCCGATGACCCCCCACTTCCGCCAAATGCTTTATCTAATTCATCGATAAATAGTAGCACTGGAGAAATGGATTCGGCTGTTTTCAAGGCGTTGCGAAGGTTAGCTTCCGATCGCCCCACCATCGAACCATCATACACGCGACCCATGTCCAATCGGAGTAAGGGTAAACCCCACAGGCGGGCGGTCGTTTTAGCAATCATTGACTTGCCACAACCCGGAACCCCAAGAATTAACATTCCTTTTGGTTGAGGTAAACCGTATTCTCGCGCCCTTTCCGTAAAGGCATTAGACCGTTGTCTAAGCCAGCGTTTCAGTTCTTCGAGACCCCCGACTGAATCTAGGGTTTCGTCCTCTTCTATATAATCGAGAATCCCATTACGTCGAATGAGTTGTTTTTTCTCAGATAGGACGATATCCACTTCAGCTTCCGTCAGTTTTCCGCTCGTGACTTGCGCTTTGCGATAGACTTTTTCAGCTTCATCTCGCGTCAGACCGAGGGCGGCTTTTAAAAGTTTTTCCCGCGTTTCAGTCGTGATTTTACGAGTCCGACTCGCCTCTAGTTGCTGGGATAGCACCTGATTGAGTTCTGCCAAGTCCGGCAGAGCAAAGTCAATGACGACGACTTCTTTCTCAAGCTCGATGGGAACTTGTTGGAGCGGTGACATTAGGATGATGGCTTTTTGCGTGCCTTTAAAGCTGGCGATCGCGTCTCTCAACCATCGGGTGGTTGCTGGAGAATCGATAAACGGATGTAAATCTTTGAAGATAAACAAACCAGGCTCGCGCTGCCGTACCACCCACTCAATGGCCGCTTCCGGAGAAACTGTATTGTGTTGGGTAACGTTGCGGGGTTGACCATACTCCACGATCCCGTGCGTTACAGTCCAGATAAAGACTTTACGCTGGGGCTTGATCTGAGCAATCGTTGCGATCGCCTGCTCGGCCCGTTCTTCCTCGGAGGTCACGAGGTAGATTAAAGGATATTGAGCTTGGATTAAGATATTGAGCTCTTCTTTCATGACCATCGACCTTCTACAAACGGTGCCAACAATATTGCTAGATCTTTATTGCCCCTGGGTTTGGATGCGGAGCACTAAATTTACTTCCCGGTGGAAGTGTTTGGGTTTAGCAGGGAACGAGTTGTTCCTCACCTTGTTGATCCGTGTTCGCGGTAACCGCTGGCACTTTCTCAACCGTCAACCCTTCGTCAGCCAATATACTCGGCTGGTTTTTGAGGGATACCATTTCTCCATCGCGCATCACGATTGAGCTGGTGCAGTCGGGACAGTTATAGACCCTATGGGTGCGCCCGTGGAATGACTCTAGTTCGTCTACCACGCCGGGGTGAGTCAGGTAAAAATCTATGGCTCGTTCGGCAATGGTTGACATTGGCTCGGAGTCTACTGCGGCTCGTATTTTGAGCTGGCGATGCAGTTCTGGTGGCAGATACAATGTAACCTTTTGCTTATCTTGCATAGGACGCTGAATTGATTTACCCGGGTATGTGACCCATGTTAGCGATTCATTTCCAGACTGTCAAGATGCTAAACCACTTTGACGGCACTATTGTAATATTTCGTTACAATTAACCCTCAAAACTTAGTCTAGTAACCAGCCATTTTTACCCTATTTACGCTATTAGTAGAGTGAATAAGTAGTGTTACCACTATGGGTAGTGTCAAAAAACTCGTGTCGGGGGAATGCGGTTATAGGAGGCGATCGGGCTTCAAAATCGGGATTAAGAGGATCCAACCCGTCAAAATATAGGCGATCGGGCTTCAAAAACCAGGTTAAGAGGATCCAATCCGCCCCATAGAGGATAGAGGATCCATTCTATCTGTAGGGGCGATTCACTTTCTGGCTCCTATATGTATATTAGGGAATGGCTAAGATGAATAAGTCCTAGTAACAAGGGAGCCAAATTTTCGTACAGGCTCCATTTTGCAACAATCAAGAGTCCTCATGAATTCGGGAACCGCCATATATGCCTAAATCCTAAGTATTGAAGATTCCCGGGAAAAGTACCGCCCCTGATGGCAACAGCTTTGGATTTATTCCCGTATTCCTTGTTCCTTTAACTGTGCATCCACCCAAGCGGCTTCAGATTCAGCTAAAGCGGGGATGGGTTCACTCTGATAATCAATCACAAAATCATAGCCTGCGCGGTCATATAGCTGATTTAATAACTGGTTTAAATCAATTATCGGTTCCGTATCCCCAGAACGTAGCGGGAGGGGAAATGTGGGAATTGTCTCGGGTAAATTAAACAGATATAAGTCCGCATAAGGACGGCGATCGCCTCGACTGACCAAAATCCGATAATGCGCCTCCACATCGTTGCCTAAAACCGGCATCGGTTCCCCACCCCGCAAGAGGTCAATTTCCACCAAATGGGTCCGACTGGCTAAAATGCGGCTGCGCTTTTCTTCATACACCTCCCGCCCTTTTCCCCGGCGCTTATTTGCCGGAGAAAGCACCTCGATCGCTGTTACCACTTCCCCCGTTGCCATCTCGCGCACTTCTAAATATGCCTCCCGAAATTCCATTATCATCGGCACTTCCACTGGCAGGGGTTTTTGAGTCGGAGGGGCTGCCAGTGCTACATTAGAATCTCCCTGCGGTTGAGGGGTGCGACGTTGCACAACCACATCAGGAATTCCCACCAATAAACTATCATTTGCCGCACTTTCATACACCCGTTTTTCGAGAGCAACTCGATACTTAGGTCGCAACTGAGGGACTAATAAATCTGCGATTTCTATCATTAAACGACTATGAACCTCGGGCCAAAAATTTGGACCTTCTAAATATGGGTTCATCCCAGGAAATGGAGAAGGCATAATTTAACTCCCTATTTAACCACCTTTTTAAACTTGAATCTAAGGGCTAACGATGTCCATTTTTAGTCTTGTTTTTGCCTCAAGCAGTGCGGCAAGTATAGATTTAGGAAAGGCATGATTATCCGCCCTAAATCTATACTCAAAATGAGAACTAGAAATTGGTGCGATCGCGATTGGCAACCTTCATCTTTTCAATCACCTCTGCCACCGCCATCGTTCCCAACTCACCGCCTGCTCGGGTGCGAATACTTAGCTGATTTGCTTCCACTTCTTTAGCTCCAACAACCGCCATCACGGGAATCTTTTCCTTTTCTCCATTGCGAATCAGCTTCCCTAAACGCTCTCCACTGGTATCCGCTTCAGCCCGAATTCCCTCGATTCGCATCTGAGTCGCCACCTCTTTAGCAAAAGGTAAAAATTCATCACTCACCGGCAATAACCGCATTTGAATCGGCGCTAACCAGAAGGGGAAATCTCCGGCATATTCCTCAATTAAAATCCCAATTAGCCGTTCCAATGAGCCAAAAGGCGCACGGTGAATCATCACCGGACGTTTGCGTGTACCATCTTCTCCCACATATTCTAATTGGAAGCGTTCCGGCAAATTGTAGTCCACCTGGACCGTTCCTAACTGCCACTCACGCTCAAGCGCATCCTGGAAAATAAAATCCAGTTTTGGTCCATAAAATGCCGCTTCTCCTGGCGCTTCAAATGACTCCATACCCAGGGTATCAACAGCACGACGAATGGCATTTTCGGCCTTATTCCATGCCTCGTCCGACCCGATATATTTATCCGATTCTGGATCACGGAAACTCAACCGGGCTTTAAAGTTTTTCAGTTGCAAACTATTAAAGACGGATAAGATTAAATCCACCACACTCAGGAATTCGTCATCCAGTTGTTCTGGAGTCACGAACAGGTGGGAATCATCCACGGTAAAGCCCCGAACTCGGGTTAATCCCCCCAGTTCTCCCGATTGTTCATAGCGGTAAACGGTGCCAAATTCCGCCAGACGCATGGGTAAATCCCGATAGGAACGCAACTCGTTTTTATAAATTTGGATATGGAACGGACAGTTCATGGGTTTAAGCACAAACCCCCGTTCTTCTGCGGCGGATGCTTCATCCTCAGCCATCATCGGGAACATATCCTCTTTATATTGTTGCCAATGACCGGAGGTTTTAAAGAGGTCAATTCTGGCAATATGAGGCGTGACAACCCCGAGATATCCGCGTTTGACTTGTTCTTGTTTGAGGAAGTCTTCGAGTACGCTTCGCAGAACGGTGCCTTTGGGGGTCCATAAGGGCAATCCGGGTCCTACGGGGTCCGCGAACAAAAATAGTCCGAGTTCTTTGCCGAGTTTACGGTGATCTCGTTTGAGGGCTTCTTCTTTGCGTCTCTTGTATTCGGTGAGTTGTTCGGGAGTTTCCCAGGCGGTGCCATAGATGCGCTGGAGTTGTTGTTTGCTGGCATCACCGCGCCAGTAGGCCCCCGCTAAACTTTCAAGTTCGATCGCCTTGGGGTGGAGTTCGCTGGTGTTTTCCACATGGGGACCTGCACACAAATCCCACCACTCGTCCCCAAGGTGATAGATGGTAATCGGTTCTTCTTTGATGTCCCCGAGAATTTCTAATTTGTAGGGTTCGTTAATGGCTTTGATGCGTCTTTCAGCTTCTTCGCGGGTGACTTCTTCGCGGGTGATGGGTAATTTCCGGTTGATGATTTTGACCATCTCTTTTTTGATGGCTTTGAGGTCCTGTTCGGTGAAGGTCTCAGGATTGTCAAAATCATAATAAAATCCATTATCAATCCAAGGTCCAATAGTCACTTGGGCCTTGGGGAAAAGCTTCTGGACTGCCATCGCCATCACATGAGAGGTGGTGTGGCGAATCTTTTTGAGTTGCTCAGATTCGCTGGTACGCGGCAAGTAAATTTTTTCGGCGGGTGCTTCGACAGCCGGAGATGAGTTAGCCATTTGCGTTGGATTTTAATCGCGGATTTGTATTACCTTCTGTTCTATTTTAAAGGCTCGGTTCCCCAATCGGAGTGGTTGGCTGAAGTTGTTGCGACAGGAGTACCAGGGAGAGAGGGACGGTTGAAGGGGGGAATTATGCAGATTAGAGGGTAAATGTCAAGGGTAAGAGGGGAACTCTAAGCCGATCGCCAATTGTTACCAGGCGATCGCTAACCCCTTGTAAACTGGGTCGCATAATGTTAAGTTTTGTAAAATAAGTTAAAATTAGCCTCAGTACCCCAATTATCTAAAAATCATGCTCAATCCCAATCTTCCCGAACCCAACCTACTCAAAACCCTACTAGAACCGTTATTAGAGGATTTTCAATATTGGTTTGCCCGATCGCGCAAGTTATTGGAAAATGAGGAAATCTCCTTTCTGGGGAAAGAGGGTCAAACCGAGTTACTTGCCCGCGTGCAATACGCACAGCAAGAAGTCACCACGGCTCAAATGCTACTAAGGGCCACAGAGGGTCAAGTCGGTGTCGAAATGGAAGTGCTGATGCCGTGGCACAAGTTGCTCACCGAATGCTGGCAAGTGTCGATGCGGTTTCGCATGGAAAATTCCGTCTAGGCTGTTCTAGGTCGAAGTTCCCCTGACTCCCGTTTCAACCCTAAATTAAATCCCTACATCGGCTTTAAAAGCAAAAACTGACGATAAACTTCAGAAACACTCTTTTATAGCCCCCTGAGTTACCGATTAATAACCTGACTGCGCCGGAGGATATCAATATGCTGCACTTAGTTTACATTTTTGCCTTTACCATTTTGGCGTTTCTGGCCGTCGGAAATTTGATCCGCAGTTTGGTCATGCTGAGTAGTGAATCCAGAACCTATCCACCCGGACGATGGAATGCTGGGTCCCCGAATTCACCAATGGGACGGTATCAACGTCCGGTCCCCCATCCCGAATTGCTGGATGCGTCAGGAAATGTGGTCAATGAACCATTAATGGTGATGAAATCCATGACGATGGATGATGCAAGAGAACGCCTAGATGCTTTATATGAAGCCTCACCGGGAGGAGCCGGGGAGAGCAAGGAAGAAAAATAATATCAGGAACGAGAGCTTTTAGATTTTAGATTTTAGAGATGAACTGTGAAAAGTTCTGTATAACCCCGAGGGGGTCGCTCTATACGGGTAAGTGTTTTCAACTTAACCCGTTTTATCATTCTGCACTGTGAAGTGCGACCTGAGTAAATCCCCCAATACAGCCTGTATTCAGCCTTGAGGCGGCGTTTGAATGGTTATTGTTCAAGGTTTGGGGTATCCTGATGCACAAGAGGATACCCGCCCTGATCCGTTATCTGAAGGCAGAGGTATTGAAGGGTTAAGTTTTCATGAAAATGGCTGCTTTTCCCGTAATTGTTGCTGATGGCTTGATGTCTTTAAGTTTGGGAAACAGGTAAATTCTTCTGCCGATTTTGAGGGAGATTTGCTTCATAAAATCCGAGGACTTCCCGGGTTTCTAAATTTCAAGCAAGTCTCACCCAATTTTGATGTTCTTAGGGTTGAATATAAAACCCAGGTTTTTACCTTGAATGAAGAGGTTTAGTAGGGTTTAAGCCCTACTGTTTAACCAGACCCAAAACCCAGCATTGTGAGGAGAATTTGATGGGTTTAAAGAGTGTTAATAGACGGGGTATAAGGGTTGGCGATCGCCTGAACTCCCAACGAGATGCCTGAATTTTGTGGGTCAAGGGGGACTTGGACCGGAGAACTGTATCTGAATCCCTTGGAAAACGGTATATTTATGTTTATTTATTTTCCCACCTCTGTACTCGGCTCTTCAGTTTGATGGGGTTTGAGCCGGGGGAGTTACCGATCGCCTCTGCAATTCGCTGAATTTTGGTGTGTCCCCCTAAAAATTGCACGATAATTCAGCAAAAAGTGATGGGGATCACGAATTATAGGGATGGGGATCACTTCCTTGATGGGTATTTTCAGGGATGATTTTAATGGAGGACAGAGAATAAATTCTCTCGATTCTACCCCATGAGTTCCTGGTAACGCAATGGGTTTTTACTCAAAAAGATTGTTTTTTTGGATGAACGGTAGTCAGCAGGCGATCGCAAGTTGAAAATTTCCCCAATCATAGGGTGAAAGGCAAAACAGCGATTCTCAAATACTCTGACTCAGTTTCCCCTAATTCTTCAAATTTTTCTTGTTTTTTAGTTTCCTGTTTTTTTCTAGTCCCACCATTTAACCGAGAGGGTTTAAGATGCAGACACTTCAAGCGATTCGATGCCCCAATTGTGGAAATCTCGCGGAACGGTATTACTTTTCGAAACGAGATTTTAGTCAGACCCAATGTCCGAGTTGTGATTATTTGATGGTGAGTTGTGTCAGTACGGGTCGCGTAGTAGAGGCTTATGCTCCGGGTCTCTCGATTCGGCGGTCACATTAAGTTAGAAAATCCCATCGGTTAATTTTCTCTTCCTTCTTCCTTACTAACATTCTTGCTGCTTTATTCGGGCGATCGCAATTCAATACGCGATCGCCCTTTTTTTAGGCTTTTGAAGCCCTCAATTGACCACAGGCGGCATCGGCTTCTAATCCACGAGAATAGCGGACACTGACTGCAATATGCCGCTTTTCTAATGCTTCTACAAAAGCTTGGACCCGCAGGCGATCGGGTCGTTTAAAGTCTACTTCTTGAATGGGGTTATAGGGAATTAAGTTGACGTGACTTTGGAACCCGCGCAATAAGCTTGCCAATTCTTCAGCATTTTCAGGGCGATCGTTAAATTCGGCGAGTAAGATATATTCAAATGTGACTCGGCGTCCGGAAATTTTTACATATTCCCGACAATCGGCAATAATTTTTTCGATGGGATATCCTCCCGCATTCGGAATCAGTTTTTCCCGCAGTTTTTGATTGGAGGCATGGAGGCTGACAGCAAGGGTAAATTGACCGCGATGTTTGGCAAGCTGGGGGATGCGATCGCGAATGCCGACGGTGGAAACGGTGATGCAACGTTGACCAATTCCGATATCTTCATTGATGGATCGCACTGCCGCCAACACATTCTCAGTATTGAGTAACGGTTCTCCCATTCCCATAAAGACAATATGACTCACCCGGCGTCCAAAGTCTTCCTGTACCGTTAAGACTTGATCGACAATTTCATGAGTTGCCAAATTGCGAGTAAATCCGCCTTTTCCCGTGGCGCAAAAGTCACAACCCATTGGACATCCTACTTGAGAAGAAACGCAAACCGTGAGGCGTTTTTCCGTGGGAATTCCGACAGCTTCAATGATTTGACCATCGGTTAATTGCAGTAAATATTTAATCGTGCCATCGGATGCAATAGACTTGTGAGAAATAGTCGATCGCCCGAGGGGATAGTCCGCAACTTGTTCACGCCACTGTTTGGAAAATACCGTAATATCAGCCAGCGATCGCGCGCCTTTGTCATAAATCCAGTTATGCAGTTGTTTTCCCCGATAGGCGGGTTGCTGTTGCTGTTGTACCCATTCAGTTAACTCGGGTAACGAGAGTCCCAATAAGGGTTTTTTCTCCGGGGAAGATTGTCTGGGTTGCGCGTGTTTCCCTGTTTGTGTGGCGGGTTGTTCAGCGGTAGCTTGAGGGTTAGTCGTCATGATAGATACAACTCTAAAGGTAGGGGGTCTGGGCGATCGGGATGGGTAGGTAATACCGTTGCAGAACAATTTCGGGCAGGTTCTAGGATGTAGAAAGCACCAGGGATAGTCAGTTCCATTAACCCCTGCTATAGTTTAGCAACTCTGGGGATCGGAAATTGTTGTCACACTTGATCCAAGCTAAAGGTCCCAGAAGGAATAAATGCGACAAGGGAGGGAGACACTTCTACTCCTTCATTTTAAGGTTCCAGGGTCCTAGACTTGGGATATAACGCTGGTTGAGGGTTCTATCCCTCTAATTTGGTTCCCCAATCTTAGGTGTACTGGGATCGGGAAAGGGAAGTAACTGGCGTTCTTTCTGTGCTAGTTCAGGATTTCTACTTAGGAGAAAATAAGTTTTCATCTCTCCTTTTCCTTTAATCATAATGGAACCGCGTTCTTCAAACTGATAGAATGGCTGTAACAAGTGATAAGTATCTTCGCTGACTTGAATTGCGCCCGGTAAACCGTGAGATTCCATCCGACTGGCAATATTGACCGCATCCCCCCAAAGGTCATAGATAAACTTTTTCTGCCCGATTACTCCCGCAACAACAGAACCCGTGTTAATGCCAATTCTAATATTAATATTCTCCTGATGATTTTGATTAAACTGGAGAATTGCCTGTTGCATATCCAGCGCCATTTCAGCCACATCCAGGGCACAATCGGCTTTGGGTTCAGGAAGTCCGCCCACGAGCATATAAGCATCGCCAATGGTTTTAATTTTTTCTAAGTCATGTAAATCCGCAAGGCGGTCAAATTCAGAAAAAATTTCATTGAGAAGGGTCACCAATTCCCGGGGAGAAATTCGAGAAGACAGATGGGTAAACCCGACAATATCGGCAAATAAAACGGTGACATCGGGAAACTGATCGGCAATAGTGGTGGTTTCTTCTTTGAGGCGATCGGCAATGGTTTTGGGTAAAATATTCAGGAGCAGACTTTCGGATTTAGCTTGTTCGATTTCTAATTGCTTTAAGGCATAGACAAATTCTTGGGCGATCGCACTTGCAAAAACCACAGCTAATAACAACGCAGCCACAAGTAATCCTGTCGCTGCCTGACTGGTTTGGTTAATCCGGTATTCCCCCCGCTGAACTTCTTGACGGGCGATTTCTAGCAGTTGAGAGGACAGTTCACTCGCTTGGCGATCAAACTGGGAAATTTGGGCCCGAATTTCCAAATCTAAGCGGATAATTTGTTGGGCAAGAACTTGATAAGCCTTCAGGGCATTAAGGGCGTTCAATTGCCGTTCTAAACTTAAGTTAGGGGACTGCCGAATTGCAGTCTGTAATTGGTTGATCGCTTGATACAGGGCAACACGTTCGGGATTTTGGCGATCGCTTAGATACTCTTGTTCCCGAGATTGCAGTTGCCCATATAACTTGATTAATTCCGGATCACCAGCCAAATCAAGAATATCCCCTACGCGTTGGGAATTTTGCTGTAAACGAGCGAGTATTCCCGTTTCATCCATCCCCAACTCCCCCACCAGTCCCACCGCTTCTCGAAAACTGCTGGCGTACTGTTGCACCATTTCTTCATAAGAAACAACGGCTGGATTACTCTGGCGTAAGGTTGCACTCACTTGATCCGTTGCGAGTAACGATTGCAGGAGATCACTAATCAACAGTACCATGTCAATCTGTTCTCCATAAGCTCTCGCATATTCCTCCCTGGCATCTAAAAACCCAGTTTTTGACCACTGTTCAAAAAAGTCACGTTCTAGGCGACGGGCTTGATCTAAAGCATCGTTCATTTCAAACACCAATCGTTGGAGTTTAATGCTACTGACAATGGTGGCTTGAGTTTCAGTTCGCACAAAGTTTAGAGACAGCCATCCGGTTGTTGCAACCCCTCCCAAAATTAACATCAGTCCGATGAAAGACGAGCTAAATTTTGCCGTGATATTTAGACTGCGCCAGGATTGATTTAACCCCTGCCATTTCTTCATAAAATTTCCTGAAATTCCGGTTCAACATCAACAGATTTTTGAGTTATTAGTAAATGCACCTAATAAGCTTCCTGAGCGTTTGACGGAATATAGATGCACCGTGTTCTGATGAAGAAACGGCAAAGATGATTAGCCAAACCGCTTAATTTTTGCAGTCGCCCCCAGATCCGTACTGCCAAGCTTGAATCCACCGATGGCAATAATATTGTTGGGCGGGAGGTAACCGATTAACCCAGGTTTCACACCGTTGTCCGATGGGGGATAAGGCACTATAAAGCCCGAGGTTAAGGTAATGCTGCATCCAGTCTACCAGAGCGGGGAGACCGACTTGAGGAATGACTCGAAAAACAGAATTAGTTTGCGCGATCGCGGTTTTAAATAAGGTTTGGGAAAGTCCTCCAAATTGGATCACATCTTGTAAAAAGGGTTTAAGAACTGGATCGCCTAACTGTTCCATACAACTGAAAACACCGGAAAGGAGTTCATTAATTTGATTCGGTGCAAGTTGTTGTTCCATCCCCACACTCATCGCCCGTTGAAATAACCAAGTTACGGAAATATTCGGTTGATAGGGTTGTAATCGGGCTAAGGCACTATGAGAGAGCATCTCTTGTTCTAATGCCTCATGAATGCCCTGAGTTAAGCGGTTGAGGTGGCGCAACATTGCCCCAAATCCCCCAAAACTAAGGGGAGATTGGATGCCGCTGCTATCTCCAACGGCAAGAATTCGGTCCCAGGGCGATCGCACGGGACTATCTCGATAAGCCGGGAAAAATCCAAATAGTGCGCGCACAAATTCTAACTGTGCTAACTCCACCTTTTGATATTCAGGCAATAACTTTAAGTAATCTTCAAATAACTCAGTTAAACTCAGGCGACTCGGATGAGTATCTAAATAAGTAAATAAATAAGTTGTGCGACCCTCTTTGGCAGGAAAGGCTTCCCAAAAATACTGACATTGCTTTTGAATTGGGGTGAATGAAGTAATTAAATCTCCCGTTTCATTTTGAGGAAATCCTTTGGCACAACTGCCGACTACTAGACAGACACTATCCGGTTTTTGTCCTTGACGAATTTGGCGAACAATGGGGGAAAAATGCCCCATGACATCAAGGAGTAAGCGCGCCGTAAAAGATTGTCCTGTGGTACTTTTAATACGAATACCATTGGGGTGAACGCTGGCACTTTCAAAGGGGGTATTTTCAAAAATTTGACCCCCAGCTTGTAAAAAACGGGCTTTGAGAGTATCCAGGAGATAGACTGGATCAACGCCGATGTTGAGAACATCGCGCACCCAGAATTCGGGACCGTTATTAAATTGAATACGGGCGGGGTTGTATTGGGTGGCGATCGCCTGTTCTAACTCCGCTTCTGTCAGTAAACCTAGGTCTAAAAATACCGTTAATTCTTCTCGGGAAATGTTCCATTCTTGATCTCGACCCCGCAGGATACCTCGCTCAATTAAAGCGACCCGCCAGCCTTTAACCGCTAAAGCAGCCCCAATAAAAATTCCTAATGTACCACCACAGACTAAAATATCCCATTCCCATGATGTAACGGGTTGGGAATGTTCCGTAATGACGGAGGGAATCACTTGAGGATTTTTTTTAAGGGATTGCCAGAGGCGATCGCTGCGATGGAGTCCCGTGAGAACATCACCGGGTAACTGAGAGAGAATGCGTTCAGTCAGGGTCATGGTTTAAACTCAAATTTCGACTCAACAAAGGGGTAACCGGATGTAAAACGTTGTGCCTTTTCCAGCTTGGGATTCAAAAGTAATATCGCCCCCATGTGCTTCTACAATTGAAAGGGCGATCGCCGTTCCCAATCCGGTTCCCCCGCGCTTTCCATAGGTGACAAAGGGATCAAATAATCGGCTTTGAATCGCTTGGGGAATGCCCGGTCCACTGTCAGCAATTTTGATTAAAGCATCTCGGTCCAGCTTGGTAGCGACCATGACAATTTTTCCCCCTTGACCATCTAAGGCTTCTACGGCATTTCCGACTAAGTTCTGCCAGACACGCATCAGTTTATTTTCATCAGCATTCAAAATAATATTATCACACTGAAGAATAAAATTAATATGAGATTGATTCCAGTAAATAAAATTTAATCGTTGGAATTTTTCTAAATTTTCTGATAAATTAAGAGGCTTTTTATTTAAAACAGCGTTTCCCCGAGTAAATTCTAAAATTTCCTCAGTCATGACTAACATTTGAGTAATTTGGGCTTGAATTAAATTACACCATTCCTGAGTTTCTTCATCAGTATGCAAATCTTTCAACATGGAAGTTGCTAAAGAAATCCCCGTAAAAGGACTTTTTAAATCATGAATAATGGTATTTGCCATTTCTCCGACTGCCATGATTTTATGTTTGTGAACCATCTGATTCACATATTGTTCGGTAGTCAGACGCAAATAATGAATAATATGGTGAAATAATTGTAACACCACCTTTCCAGGAGACCGTTCTAAAATATCCATCAAGCGATCGCGCGGGATTTTAGCAATGGTGGCTGGGGTACAAGCCACAGCTCGGGCGCTGCGGGGTTGTCCATCTAAAACACCAAACTCCCCAAAAAAATCATTTTCCTCAGCCCATGCCACATTTTGATAGTGGCCTAATCCTCCTCGTTTGCTAAATTCAATTTTGCCGTCTAAAACGAGATATAATGCATCGGGTTTTTCGTTTTCTTCAAAAATAACCGTACCTTGGGGAAATTTTTCTATCGTGGCACTCTGACATAATTCCGGTCTTTGGTCGGGGAGAAAATAGGAAATAAATCGATGCGATTCCAAATCCATGTTAAGTTACCTGCATCGGGAATAGATTAGGGGGTTAACTCTATCCTACGAAAGTTTAGGGATGGGGTAAATGCCTGTTTTAAAAGTTTTTAGGATTCTGGAGCGCTTTCTTCTTTGGCGAGAGGAACCCTGAAGGGCAAGAGAGACAATGGGAAAGGTGTTATTGTCCTAACGCTAACACAGCATTCTGACCGCCAAAACCAAAACTAAAACAGAGGGTACGGTTGACCGGGATTTGAAGCGATCGCCGCACAAAATCTAGGTCAAATTCTGGAACAGTCAACCCCACACAAGGGGGTAAACAGCGATCGCGCATTGCCAGGAGACAAAAGGCAGCGCCCAAAGCCCCAGAAGCCCCTAAACTATGACCTGTAGCTCCTTTGGTCGAACTCACCGGCACCCCTTGGGGAAAGAGGGAAGCAATCAATTTGGCTTCAGTGCAGTCATTGAGGTGGGTACTGGTGCCATGCGCATGAATATAGTCAATTTCTAAAGGGTGCAACTGCGATCGCCTTAAACATTGCTCCACCGCAGCGATCGCCGCCGTTGCATCTTGATCCGGAGCATTGGCATACCGTGCATCATTGGTAATCCCAAATCCGAGGATTTTTCCATAAATCTTCTTAGCCCCCCGCTGACGAGCGAAATCCGCCGATTCTAGGACAAAAACCGCAGCCGCTTCACCCAAAACTAACCCTTCGCGATCGCGGTCAAACGGATAACAGCCGGTTTTGGCATAAGC
>CBFGOM010000073.1:0-28667 GCA_965650385.1 uncultured Oscillatoriaceae bacterium | reverse complement strand
CCGCCATTACCCCCTTTCCTAATAACTCTTGAGCAATGCGATTCGTGTAGTAGGGTTTGCCAGAAGCATCCAGGATTCCCACCCCAACCGGCATGGCTTCTAAAAATTGATTCAATCGGCTTTCATTCTCCCGAACTTCTGCATAAAGTTTGGCATTTTGAATGGAAATAGCTGCTTGTCCAGAGAGCAGCTTTAAAAGTTCGACTCGCTCAGGAGTAAATGCTCCTGTTGTTAAATTATTCTCTAAATAAATCAGACTCAGTAGCGTGCCTTGATTAATTAGAGGCACGCACAATATTGATTTAGGCTGATGGGTTTGAATATAAGCGTCACTGGTAAAATTTCCTTCTTGAGTCGCATCATTTAAAACCACAACTTCTTGGCTTCGGGCTACATAATTGACAATGGCTTCTGAAATCAATGAACAATCGGTAATTAGCCGAGCTTGTAGCACTGTTATTTTGTCCTCATCAATGTGACTCTCGGCTTCAATTCGCAATTCTCCCTGATGGCATAAAATCAGGTAACCCCGTTGTGCTCCTGCATTTTCAAGGATAATTTTCATCAAGCTAGACAGGAGCTTGTCTAACATAATTTCCCCAGAAATAGCTTGATAAGATTTAGTTACGGTGGCTATATCTAAATTAGACCCTGAACCTGTAGTGGTTTGGGCATTAGCCATTTGGCTAGATGAAACTTTTCCATGAGTCGCTGTGAGTAAGTCACCATAGTTTTCTTCTAAATGCTTTACCTTAGCGATCGCACCCCAGCGTTGATAACAATAGCGAGCTTCCTGCATATAGGCTTTAGCAGTCAGTTCTTTGCCTCGGGATAAGTAGAATTTAGCTGCTAGTTCATAAGCGATCGCAGCTTCATGAATGTATTCATTTTGTTTTGCCAGGTTAATGGCTTTGTCGTAATAATCCATTGCCTTGGCATCTTTGCCTTGTACCCGACAGAGTTCAGCCTCCACCAACCAATATTTTTGTGAATTATTGTTCGGAGCATAATGCATCCATTTTTTAATTTTTTTCTGGTTGCGGAATGCTTTTTGGAGCAAAGCTTTTTTCTGAGTGGGGGAAGCATCAGTTGCCACCAATAAACGCGCTAGGGAATCATAAAAATAAAAGTGAGCAACTAAAAGAATAGCTGTTATTCCGTCCAGGTAATCTTCAGCCAATTCAGCGAAAGCTAACGCCTTCTCTTTTTCATTAAATAAATAAGACAGCATTAATTTAAAGAAGTATAAAGAAGAAATAGCCGTCCGGTCATTTCTACTTTTAATCATAGAAAGCATCACCTGTTCATCGAGAGCTTGACCCATCAAAATACCAGGATTTTCTCCCTCCTCAATCAAGTTGAGAACGGCTTGATGGTATAACGATTGCATAGCCAGGTTTCTTTCTTGCCCCATTTCCTCCATGACCTGAGTATAGGTTGCCATTTCTGATTCCAGTTGTACCAATTCAGACCCACTCAGCAAGGCATAGCCGCTGTATTGAAGAGCTGCATAGGTCCCAAATTCCAAATCTCCCGTTTCCAGCCCAACTGCGTAAGCTTGCCGTAGTGGGTTCAATACTTCTTTTACCGGCGCTATCCAGTGTTGAATAAAGTGATAAATGACGTACTGAGTTCTGGCTTCAACTTCTCGGGCATTCAGTTTGTAGAGCAATTGAAGTGCGAGTTGGCCGAATTGAGAACTCCCCTGAAAATCCTCAGCAACGCTACAGAGAATTAATCCATAGGAACTATAGGCAAAAGCCGATTCTGAAGCATTTCCCCACTTCAGGGATAAACTGACCTGTTTAAACACAATAAGGGGCAGCAGAAAAGGTTCAGCCATGTAGGCGGCAGATGAAATTTTAGCGATGATCCGCATCGCGGCTTTAGAAGAAGGATCCGTCATAGTTGGGAGGTCAATAAAGCTGGCGATCGCTCGGCGTCCGATGGTCAACTTAGTTGCCAGGAGTCCCCGCAAAACATCGAGTTTATTGGCCTGCTTAGGCAACTTGATTCCCAGCAAATTCAGCACTTCTAAGCCAATGGCGATCGCTTCCGCAAAGAGTCCTTGACCGTTATAAGCCAGAATTTTGACTTCATACACTTTTACTTGGTCAAGCACAGTTTTAGCTTGTGATAAAACCGTGGCAACAAATTGATCCATCAGCGCCAAGTCGCCACTGAGATAGGCGACTTCGGCGGCTTCTTCGTACAGGGAAAGGGTGAGGGGGTACTGCTGTTGCCAGCTATTCGGGGGTAACTGTTCTATCCCGATTTGCAAATAATTCAAAGCGGGCTGATAGGCTGTGGATAGTTTCGCTTTTTTTCCGGCCATCAGGTTTAATTGGGCCAGTTCCGGTTGGGCTGAATGCTCCGCAATTAACGCACTGCCCAAATTAAGTTGATTGACGATATCAAAGATTTTCTCTTCTCGCTTATCCTCCGGTGTATTTTCCAGCATGATTTGTCCAATCTTTTGATGGAACTGTGACTTTTGGGAGTCCTCAATCAAAAAATAGGCCGCTTGCTGAACTCGGTCATGAACAAATTTGTAGGGCAAAGATTTAACCGAGTTTCTGGGTAAGGCCATCGACAAAAATTCGGCCTCGGCAACCACTAATGCGATATCTCCGATATTGCCTAAAGGATTTAACAAATTCTCGGCGACTGCTGCATAGAGATGATTGGCAAGCTCTTCGGATTTTTTTCTAATAATTAATCCTAAACTTTCTACATCAAACTCGTTTCCAATGCAAGCTGCAATTTTTAACAGTTCTTGGGTTTCTTCTGGTAATTTTTGGATTTTACCGACCATCAGTTCTACCACGTTATCCGTGAAACTTCGGGCTTGAATTGGCTCTAAATCCCACTGCCACTGCCGAGTTTGCCGGTCAAAATCCACAAGTTTTTCGGTGTACAGGGATTTGAGGAATTCGTTCATAAAAAACGGATTACCGCCGGTTTTGGCTTGGACTAACTCCGCGAGGGGTTTGACCGTTTGAAGGTCACTATTGAGGGTATCTCCAATCAATTGGGCTATGGTTTCTAAGTCTAAGGGGGCGAGAGAAATGCGCTGGATGACTGCCCCAGTTTTGGCAATTTCATCTAAAGTTAACATTAGGGGATGAGCGGCAGAAACTTCGTTGTCTCGATAGGCCCCGATTAAAAACAATCCTGGCGATCGCCCCGCCATCAACAATTGCATCAGCTTTAAAGATGCTCCATCCGCCCATTGCAAATCATCAATAAATAAAGCTAAAGGATGTTGCGGTTGGGTAAATACTTTGATGAAATTTTGAAACACTAAATTGAAGCGATTTTGCGACTCGTTAGGTCCAAGTTCCGGGACTTCGGGTTGTGGACCGATAATTAATTCAATTTCCGGAATTACCTCAACAATCACGCGGCCATTAATTCCCACTGCCGCTAACAAGTTATTCTGCCACTGGTTAAGCTGCGCTTTACTTTCAGTCAGCAGTTGTTTAACTAACCCTTGAAAGGCACTTACGATAGCACTATAAGGAATATTTCGCTGTAATTGGTCGAATTTTCCAGAAATAAAATAACCCCGTTTTTCCGTAATGGGTTTATAGAGTTCCTGCACTAAAGCCGATTTGCCAATTCCGGAATATCCAGCAATCAACATCAGTTGACTTGCGGTGCTACTCTCAGAAAAGGCGGATAATAAACTCTGAATTTCTGGCTCTCTGCCATACAGTTTTTGGGGGAGTTGAAATTTATTAGAAACATCGTGACGGCCTAGGGGAAAATCTAATAAACTGTTGGCATTGTAGTGAAAGAGACATTCCTCTAAATCCGCTTTTAATCCATAAGCATTCTGATAGCGGTCTTCCGCCGTTTTCGCCATCAGTTTGAGGACGATTTCCGAAAGGACTGGGGGAATCTTGGCATCAATATCAGTCGGAGGGATTGGCTGCTTAGCAATGTGACAATGGACTAATTCCAGAGCGTCGGTGGTTTCAAAGGGCAGTCGGTGGGTGAGCAGTTCGTAAAAGGTAACACCGAAGGAATAAAAGTCGGTTCGGTAATCGAGACATCGGTTCATTCTGCCGGTTTGTTCCGGGGAGAGATAGGGGAGGGTACCTTCTAACCCATTGGCACTTTGAAGCGTGGTATTTTCTCGGGTCAGTTGGGTAGAAATTCCAAAATCGATGATTTTAATTTGTCCAGTAGTGGGATTAAAAAGAATATTGCTGGGGTTAATATCTTTGTGAATAATATTAGCGGCGTGAATTTGTCCTAATGCTTCAGTAGCAGCAATGGCGATCGCAAAAAATTCCTCCAAGCTCAATGGACGCTGATTTATCCAATGCTTTAAGGACTCTGCACCAAAGTCCTCTAGGAACATGACGAGGGTATTTTGATAAGTCTGCAAGTCATAGACTCTTACAACCCCCGGTACGTTCAGAGATTGGGTAATCTGATATTCGGTGCGGTAGCGAGCAAGTTCGTGGGGGGTGGGATAATTTTCTTTCAGGACTTTGAGGATAATCGGTTGATGATGGGACTCCCGAATTCCGCGATAGACGAGGGAGTTGGCACTTTCATAAATTTGAGCTTGAACGGTAATGCCAGGAAGAGTTAACATGATGAGTAGCGGGTTAAAAAATAGGATGCGGAATCAGAAATTTCAGGCCAGTGTTGTTTACTGATTGTTAGGTTTAGCCGAGACAGGATGGTTTCAGGACCGGACCTAGTTTCAATAATTTCTATATTTTCGATGACCCCATGCCTTGGTAACTCTGAGTTTATTTAAGGATGGCAATGGGGGTGAATTAAGAGGTTTTTAAGATTAAGAAATAGGCAATTAAAGCCGGGGGTCAGGATAAGATAAAAAAAGTGGGTGAATATCCATCGATACACCCCTACCGCATCCCGTTATATGACTCACATAAGAGCGGTTATCATCTCCTTCTTTTGATAGATGGCAACCAAGAACCCAAATGAATTAATTTCTAGCATAACCGATCGCCCCACGGTGGCAATCTTTCCCCAGGGACCATTCCCTAGGATCAGTCGCCCAATTTACCCGGCTTCCCCGGCATGATAGGAACTGCGAACCAGAGGACCCGATCGCACATGAGAAAATCCCATTTCCCGGGCGACTGTTCCTAACTCCTCAAACTCCTCTGGTGTCCAATATTTCTGCACCGGCAAATGGTCTAACGAGGGCCGCATATACTGTCCCAAAGTCAGGCGATCGCAATCCACCGCCCTCAACTGCGCCATCGCCTCAATTACCTCATCCTGGGTTTCCCCATGTCCCAACATCAAACCCGACTTTGTAGGAATCGTGGCATCCAGTTCCTTAACTATTTTTAACACCGCCAAAGAACGCTCCAACTTCGCGCCACGACGCACCCGCCCTTGTAACCGTTGCACCGTCTCAATATTATGGTTATAACAAGCCGGTTTGGCTGCAACAACCGTTGTAATTCTCTCCCGTTGCAACGATTCCAACTCCGCCCCCTGTCCCCCCCAGAAATCTGCCGTGAGCACCTCAATCTGAGTATCCGGGGTGCGATCGCGAATGGCATCCATCGTTGCCACAAACCATCCCGCACCGCCATCGGCCAAATCATCCCGCGCTACCGAAGTCAGCACCACATACCGTAATCCCAACAACTGCACCGCCTCCGCCACCTTTTGGGGTTCCTCCGGGTCCAGGGGCATCGGCGCATGACCTTTATCCACCTGACAGAACCCACAGGACCGGGTGCAAGTCGGACCCATCAACAAAAATGTAGCCGTCTGATTTCCATAACATTCCCCCCGATTGGGACAGCGGCCCTCTTCACAAATCGTATGGATCTGCCGCTGTTTAATAATCCGTTGCACCTGGGACAATTCACTCGCCTTGCCAATGCCTTGGCGTCGTAACCAGTCCGGCATCGCCTCTATTTCATTCCGGAACGGGGTTGCAGCAGTGGGATTCGTGGGGTCGGTTTGAGCAGACATGGGGTTAAAAGGGTGAAGGGGGTAAAAACTGCTTCATTCCAGCCGAGGACTGAAGCGGTGCGAACCTATTCTACTCTAAGCCTTTGCCCCTTAATCTGTAACCCGATACACTCTCCAGGGAGGGAATTGCAATCATGATGAGGTTAGCACAGACCTGGTTTGTGCAAAAAGAACCAATAGGGAGATCACCCCGGTCCCAAAGCCCAATACAATCAAGAAAGCTGTCATTTTGGGGATCTCCCATGCCCACCGTCTAGTTTTGGCGAGGGTGCATCAATATCCCAGGGGCAGCCATAATGAAAAAAAACTCTCTTGTTAGAATTACAGCTTTCACTCACCCCCAGAGGAGTCAGTCGTGGCAAGTCACAAGATCCTAGTTATCGATGATAGTGCAGTGATCCGGCGCATGGTCAGAGATATGCTGCCTGCCGGTAACTTTGAAGTGTTAGAAGCAAAAGACGGCGAGCAAGGACTCAAACAGATCCGCGAAGAACGCCCTAACCTGATTATGTTGGACTTCCTATTGCCAAAGGTCAGCGGTTGGGAGGTGTTCCAGCAGTTGGATAAGATGTCCAAAACTGAAGGAAAGATGACTCCACTCGTTTTGATGTCAGGACGCAAGGAGGAAGTTGCGGAAAAAATTGCCGAACCGTTCGAGTATTTTGAGTTTATCGAGAAGCCATTCGAGAAGAAATCCCTGATTGAAGCGATTAAAGTCTCGATGGCGAAGGCTAAAAAGTGGCAACCGGCAGGTGCACCAGCAGCAGCGGCCCCAGCAGGAGCCGGTGGAGGAGCCAGTGCGGCGGAAATCCAAGCCCTCAAACAGCAAATTGTTAAGATGCAGGCTGAAATTAATGCCTTAAAGAAACAAATGACTCAAGTGGTGACCCTGATCAAAACCAAGTTGAAGTAGTCCCTAAGCTCGGGGAGGGTGTTAAGAAACTCAGTTCAATCCGCCGTCTTGCTGCTGTCGGACTGGACGGGGAATTGGCGTGGGTTGAGGGGAGGGTTGAATGCTCCCCAGACCTCTGTGAAGAGATTTGCTTAGGCGATCGCTCGTTTCTGGTGCGATCGCTCTTATTGCCGATCTCGTTCCTGTGGTCCAGAATTCTGATGTCTGAATGTTTAACAGAGAGTTGACCGAAATGGCTATTGAGTCCCACTTTGCCGATCGCCTCCGGGAAGGAGCACGGCGCTCACTAGAGTTGATAGACCGCTTTTCAACGGCGCGAGTCCTGGTGATTGGTGATTTGACCCTGGATGAATTTCTCACGGGTCAGGTGGAGCGGATTTCCCGAGAAGCACCTGTTTTAATTCTGCGCCATGAGAGTACCCGCCAAGTCCCCGGAGGGGGAGCAAATGCGGTTTACAATCTGGCAAAAATGGGAGCGAATGTTAAAGTGGCCGGTTTAATCGGCCAAGATGAACAAGGAAAAGCCCTGTGCCGCATTTTTGAAGCGGCAGGAATCGATACCCGGGGGATTTTCATTGATGGCGATCGGCCTACGGTCACAAAAACTCGCATTTCGGGCCATGCGCGTCAGTCCGTGACCCAGCAGGTGGTTCGGGTCGATCGTAAATCCGATGAGTTACCCAGCTTAGAGCTACAGCAACAACTCGCCGACTACATTCGCGCTCAACTCCCCACGGTGGATGCCGTTGTTTGTTCGGACTATGGCGATGGTGTTCTGACTCCTTTGGTGATTGAGGCAGCATTAGGACATGAACTGACAGTGGTGGATGCTCAAACCGCCCTCCATCGCTATGCCGGTGCCACCATCTTTACCCCCAATGTCCCGGAAGCGGAGCAAGCGGTAGGATACGCGATTACCAGCCCTCAATCTGTCACCCAAGCGTCACGGGACCTCCTGAACCTCACCCAGGCGCAACAAATGCTAATTACCCGAGGGGATGAAGGGATGACGTTATGCGATCGCTCCGGGATGGAACATCACATCCCCCCATTCAACCGCACAGACGTATTTGACGTCACAGGTGCGGGGGATACGGTAGTTTCAGCACTCACCCTCGGACTCTGTGCCGGAGGTTCCTACTGGGAAGCGGCAGTTCTCGGCAATTTGGCCGCCAGCATTGTCGTCCGCCAATTCGGCACCGCCACCACTAGTCAAGGGGAAATGAAGGAAGCGTTAGCCTTACTCTTGAGTGACGAGACGGTTTAAGGGAGATGGGGGGATGGGGGAGATAAGGCAAGTTCTTCGCTTCCCCTACTTCCCTATCTCCCCCAATCCCCGAACTCCATCACCCGTTGAGCTTTTGCTCAACCAATTGGTTGGTCAACTTGGGATCCGCGCGTCCCCCGCTGAGTTTCATGACTTGTCCGACAAAGAAGCCTTTGAGCTTGGTTTTGCCGTTGCGGTAGGATTCCACTTCTTTGGGATTGGCGGCGATCGCCTCGTCAATCATTTTTTCCAAGGCAGAGGTATCGCTGATTTGAATTAATCCCTTGCTTTCTACCAGTTCCTTCGGTGACCCACCTTCGGTCAGCAGTTCCGGTAAAATATCTTTGGCAATTTTGCCGCTGATGGTCCCGGATGCAATTAAGCCGGTGAGTTCAGCTAGGGCCTGGGGGGTCAAGGCAATTTCGGTAATACTGAGCTTTTCAGTTTTTAAATAGCCGGTAATATCCCCTTGAATCCAGTTAGCTGCTTGTTTGGCATCTCCACCGGCAGCGAGGGTAGCTTCAAAATATTCTGCTACGGCACGTTCATCGGTGATGACCCGCGCATCGTAGGGGGATAAGCCGATTTCGGTTTCGTAACGATGGCGTTTTTGAGCGGGGAGTTCGGGGAGTTCGGATTTCCACTGTTCCAGTTGGCTGGCGGAAACTTCAATAGGTCCTAAATCCGGTTCGGGAAAGTAGCGATAATCGCTGGAGCCTTCTTTACTCCGCATACTGATGGTGCGTTGGCTGCCTTCTTCCCAAAGGCGGGTTTCTTGGTAGATGGGTTCGCCGTTGTTGAGGGCTTCGATTTGTCGGTCGATTTCATACTCGATCGCCCGTTGGATGGCGCTAAACGAGTTCATGTTTTTAATTTCGACTTTGACGCCGAATTTTTCCTGTCCCACGGGACGCACGGAAATATTGACGTCACAGCGCAGGGAGCCTTCTTGCATATTCCCATCGCTGACGCCAAGATAGCGGACGATCCGTTGTAGTTCTTGGGCATATTCTGCCGCTTCTTGTCCCGATCGCAAATCCGGTTCGCTGACGATTTCAATCAGGGGAATTCCGGTGCGGTTGTAGTCTACCAGGGAGTAGGTGGACCCGGAGAGGCGATCGCTACCCGCATGGACTAGTTTTCCCGCATCTTCTTCCATGTGCAGACGGGTAATTCCAATCCGCTTACGGGTGGCGTTTCCCTGTTCATCTACCAGTTCAATTTCCAGCCAGCCATGTTCGGCGATCGGCAAGTCATACTGAGAAATTTGATAATTTTTCGGTAAATCAGGATAAAAATATTGCTTTCGGTCAAATTTGCTATAGGGTGCAATCTTGCAGTTGAGGGCCAGTCCTGCTTTTACGGCATATTCGAGGACCTTTTGATTCAGAACTGGCAACACCCCAGGCAACCCCATACAGACTGGATCGATGTTCGCATTCGGTGGTGCACCAAATGCCGTAGAGGAATTGGAGAAAATTTTGGTTTTGGTACTGAGCTGACAATGGGTTTCTAGTCCGATTATCGCTTCGTACTTCGTTGTCACGGGTGCAGCTATCGTCATGAAGGTTTAAATAAGCGACTATGCAATAGTACCGTTTTTATTTTAGCCTTCCTGATGCCTCCTGTTGGCATCGCACCTCGGAATCATCCAGAATTTATCGGCTCACTTTCAGCTCAGAATATTTCAAGTCACCAATTGTATATAAATGACTTTGAGTTACAAATTGATTCAAGAGAAGCGAGTATAAATCGAGTGAAAAAATGATTGAATCACTGACAATTTGACCAAACTGTGAGACAATAGCGCCAGCTTCTCCTTAAATCCTGAAACGAGGAAAGACAATCCGGACAGAACTAGACGGCGAAACATCCCACCTACAGCTTCAAAACAGGCATTTAAACTCCGACTTTAGGGCAACGTTCAGACCCGTCAACGGTGAGGGGGTGAATGAGAGTCGGTTCAGCCATTGTAAATATTTACAAAGGTTTTGCCAGGAAACGGGTTGATCGGTACTCCAATTTTGCTTGAATTGGAGTATCAGCTAAACAGATGGGAATTGATAACCCTGAAGTCGCTGACGAACAAAATGGTCAAAAACAGGGTGATCAATTGGAGGTGGCAGAGATTGACACTCGACCTAAAACGGTGTTTTCCGGTGATGGTCAAATGGCTCTTAAAGCGGTAAGATTTGATTGATCAAACCTAATTCACAAAATAAGAGGTGTTTCTATGAATGAACTCAGTCGCGATGAAATGAGAGAACGGCTGGGCAATATTGACCAGATTCGCGAGATTATTGTCGGATCACAAATCCGGGATTATAATCATCGATTTGAGCAAATCGAGGCCAACTTGATTTTGTTACAAAAAGAGTTTCGCGATCGCATTGAGGAAGTCAAAAATTTCTCCGCTACGGAAATGCGAGGAGCAGTAGAGGCGGTGGAGAAAAAAATTAAAAGCGTGAGTTTAAACACGCAAGAAGATTTGACTGACGTGCGGCAACAACTTGAACGAACGAAAGCCAAAATTTCTCATACCATTGAATCCCTGGATGAATCGTTGGATAAGCAAACCAAATCCATTCGAGAACAAATCATGGAAATCCAACAAACCCATCAAGAGAATATTCACACCTTGCGAGAGCGAGTGTTTGAAGAAGTTGAACGGCGCTTTTCTAACTTAAAAGAAGGAAAAATTGCCCGAGATGATATGGCAGAAATTTTATTTGAAATTGGCATGAGGCTCAAAGGAACCGAATTTGCACCGGAACTGCGAGAAGCTGCCGAAACCCAGATTACGGCGGATCTCCTCTTACCGGATCATCGCAATGGAGAGTAAATAATGTCGATTAAAATCAGGGCCGATCACCGGGGTTTTTAGAGACCAAATAACCGACAGATGAAGCGTGTTGGCAGGGGGCATAATGATGGATTTGTCACAGTTCAAGCCAGGTAAGCCGATCGAAGACGAAGAAGGCTTAAAGACTGTAAATCAGGAAAAAACAACACCCGCAACTGATCCCCTAGAGAACTTGCGGGATGTCTTGCTCGAAGCACTGGGGGGTAAACCCGCGAAAAAGGTGCCGTTATCCGAGCCCATCAAGGATGAACCCTTACACAAACCCACCGACGATCGCACCATAACCCGGGAATGGAAGCAAGGGGAATCGGTAGAAAATGGCGGACGCGATCGGGCTGTTAAAAAACGCGATCGCCCTGTTTCTAAACCTCCCAAAAACAGTGAATGGCGGACCATTACTGTTAACCATTATGCGATCACAGAAGTCGAAGATAAGCCCACCCCTGCGCCATCTCGTTCATCCGCAACACTCAGGGATGATAGAACCCAAAAGGCTCATTCTCCGCATGAGAATGAGTTTTTAGACCCTTCCCCACTTAACCCGGAGTCTGCAATTCCCAAACCGCAAGACCCAGCTCACTCAACCGAGTCTGAGACTGATTTAACGGGAAATTTTATCCCCCATCAGGGGAATTCTACTGAGCTTTTAAGCGAACCCATTGCACCGGAATCTGAGGGTGGTTTTCATCAGAAATCAACCCCTTTTATGGATAGGGCTGTTGTCACCCCAGAAACCAAGACAGAACCTGATCCACAAAGCCCAATTCAGCCTGAAAAGAGTGATTCAGAAGACAATAAATGGCCCACTCTGAGCACCTATTCGCCTCAGAGTAGCTCATCAGTTATTCCTAACATCAGCGAGTTGCAAGCGAATACTGAAGCTGTATTAGCAGGAATGGAGCAACTAGAAAGCCTGTTCGGGATAGAACCGTCTAAACCCTCTTCGCCAACCGACTTGGAACGTGCCGATTCCTTACAAACCCTCGATCCGATAGAGAGTTTGCAGCAGCTTTTATTTGGTACGCAAATATCGGATCTCGATCGCCTCAAGCAATCCCTGACTGAACATGACTTACCCGGACTGCGAGAATTGCTGGTCAACACCAACGCCAACTTACAATCCTTAGAAAGTCAGATTTATGACCCCCAAAAGCTGATTGAACTCCTCAAACCTTGGATTGCAGAAATTCTCAGTCGAAAAATTAGCGATTCTAAAGAAGAAGTCGCTAAAGCACTGGTTCCAATTATTGATGAAGTGATTAAGAACCGATCGCAAGAAAATAAAGAAGCGATGAGCTCGGCGATCGCCTCTATTCTTCCGAGCGCAATTACCCAACAAATTAAAGAAAGTCCCCAAGATGTCGCCAAAGCCCTGGGTCCAGAAATGGCAATGGCAATTAAAGAACAAATCCGACTTGATCGCAACTCGATCGCCCAAGTTTTAGCCCCGGAAATGGGACGCACCATCAAAGAACAAATTCGCCTGGAACGCGATGCCATGGTAGATGCCCTCTATCCCGTCATTGGCAATACCATTAGCAAATACATGACCGAGGCAATTAAGACTATTAATGACAAAGTATCGAATGCCTTAAGCATGGAAGGAGTAGAACGTAAAATTCGCTCCAAAGTTCAGGGGGTTTCTGAAGCAGAATTGATTCTCAAAGAATCCATTCCCTTGGTCGTGCAAGCGGTCTTTTTAATTCACAAAGCCTCCGGATTAGTGATTGCGGAAGCCCAGGAAGAGGGAGATTACCGCCTAGAATCAGAAATGGTCGCCGGAATGCTGACAGCAATTCGCAGTTTTGTCAATGATTGTATTGTCAAACCTGGGGAAATTTCTGAACTCAATGAAATTGAATATGGGGATTCTAAAATTATTTTAGAGGTCGGAGGCTACTGCTATTTAGCCGTGATTGTTAAAGGCACTCCCAACGCAGCCTTTATCAAAAAAATGCGAAAAACGGTCAGCATCCTAATTTTAGATTATGAGCAACCGATTCAAGAATTTGATGGAGACCCAGCCAATGTTCCCGATCGCATTCAAGAATTGGTTAATCAAATCCTAGAATCCACTGCTCCAAAAACTCAGGGAAAACCTTACGCCTTATTGGGGTTATTTCTTGGAGGTTTTGGCTTCATGCTCGTCCTGTGGATGGGGTTCTTTTACTATAATTCTATTCAACGCCGCATCGAGTCTCAAGTGGCTTTGGCGTTGAGTTCAGCTCCGGAATTAGCCGTATATCGGCTCGATGTGACGGCCAAGCGAAATCGGGTGATTGTATCTGGAAAGTTACCGAATCAAGAGTTGCGTCAACAGGCGGAAACTATTGCAACAGCAGCCGTAGGCGATCGCATTTTAGAGAACCAAATTATTGCCGTGGATGTCCCCCCAGATTCGACCCTAGTCCGGGGTGAAGTGGCACGGGTGAGTGATGTTTTTAATCAGACAAACGGGGTGGATATTACCGCTAACTATGTCAATCGAACAGTCACCATCGCCGGGACTGTTATGGAGATGTCACAAGCGGATCAAATCGTCCAAGGGTTTCAGCAAATTCCCGGGATTAACTCCGTAGTCAGTACCCTAAAACTCGACCCAGTAACGATTGAATCTCGCATCTATTTTGATGCCGGTTCAGCCCGGTTAAACCCGAGTTATGAACAAACTGTGGCAACTCTGAAAGAGTTTTTAGAACAGTATCCTGAAAAAAATCTTAGGATCATCGGTCATAGCGATCGCACAGGTTCTCCCACTCGCAACCAGCGCCTAGCTCTCCAACGGGCGCAAGCGGTCCAAACGGCTTTGATCCAGTCCGGAGTACAACCCACTCGTTTAGAGGCGATCGGGGATAGCAACCCGCCTCCAGATGTAGACTCGACTCAACCTAAACTATTAGGACGGGTTGTTCTTTTTAAGCCAATCACACCAAAACCCAAAAATTAGTTAGCATTATGTCAACCATTTCTAAGAAAATCTGCATGATTGGGGATTTCGGGGTCGGGAAAACCAGTTTAATTCGCCGCTTTGTCGATCGCGAATTTAGCGATCAATATCTCTCGACCGTTGGGGTGAAAATTTCGCGTAAACCCCTGGAAGTGGAAAAAGAAGCGGGATCAACCCCGGTTGGGATGCAGTTATTGATTTGGGATTTGGAAGGTCACACCAAGTTTAAGGCGATCGCTCCCTCCTATCTCCAAGGTTCTGGGGGCGCTTTAATCGTCGCTGATGTTACCCGCATCGAAACCATAGAACGAGTTTCCGAACATATTAAGCTATTTGCCTCAGTTAATCCCAAAGGTGCATTGATGGTGGCGTTAAATAAAGCGGACTTGGTAGAACCCGAAAAAATATCTAAGCTTCAAGACTTATGTCAGGACATTGTATCGGGAGTTTCTCCTGGATCTGAACTGGTTTTAGGGATCTATTCCACCTCCGCACGCACTGGAGAATTTGTGGATGAAATTTTCCATAAATTAGCCCTGCAAACTCTCGTGAAAACTTAAGCATTCTTCACTGCAATCCGAGGGGATTTTTAGGGCGTCGGTTCAGTCAGCACGAAAGAAGAGTATTCCCGGGGTTGAGACTTTTGTTGGATACCAATGAGTCGATAATTCCTCAAGAACCCTGGTAGCCTTCCCTCCCCTGTACCGACGTTCGCTTATCGTATGATAGAGAGAAGGAGGACCAAAAAGACCTATGACGACTGGTATGAATCCCCTACTACAAAAACTTTTAGCCCCTCGCCGCTTAGAGTATCTCATTGTTAATCAAGATGGGATTATCTTAGATAAGTCCCCCCAGGTCCATCGGTTTGCAGAGAATCCCGAGCAAGTTCAGGAGGGACGAGATGCCAGAGGGGGATATCCCGAGTTGATTGGCATCGAACAGGTGTTGCTTGATATCCTGGAAGGCCGCTGTAATAGTTTTGAATTACAAGGGATTAATCGCTGTTCCGATCGCGAGGGAACGTTGTATCTGGATTTTTGGATTGTTGCCAACTCTCAGGAGAATCAGCCCCCCGATCGCTTATTTGTATTCTTTGGGGATGCCACGGAACGGATGGTCTTACGGCAAACCTTGGTCCAGAGAGAAAATGATGCTTATCTTTTATTAAATAAACTCAATTCTGCGAAATCCGCCTTAGATAAAATTTTCCAAACTGCCCTAGACCCGATTATTGTTTGTACAGCAAATGGATTAATAAAAAAAACCAACAAGGCAACTTGTGAATTATTTCAATATAGCGAGTTAGAATTAATCGGTAAACTCTTTCACGATATTATTCCTAATATTTCTTTATTAGAAACGGTCAAAACGGAACCATTTTATGGCAAAGAAGAAGAAGCGTATTATCTGAGAAAAACAGAAGTAGAAGTCACTTGCCAAAGCAAAAAAGGAGAAGAAATAGTTGTAGGATTTTCCCGAGGGGTAATTCGCAACGAAGAGGGGGAAATCGAAGAATTCGTCTATATCGGACGGGATATGACGGAACGGAAGCGGACCTCTGCGGCGATCGCCAAAATGAATGCCGCCTTAGCCCAGCGCGTCGAGGAACGAACCCGCACCTTGCAACAAACCATCGTCCAATTGGAAGGCGAAATCGGCGATCGCCAACGGGCAGAAGCCGCCTTGCAAAAAGAACGAGAATTTCTCAACGCCTTACTCAATAACCTCCAAGATAGCATCGTCGCTTGTGACGCCGATGGCACCCTAAGCGTCTTAAACCGAGCCAGCCAAGAAGTCTATGGACTGCCGGAACAGCCTTTATCCGTTCATCAATGGGGGGAATATTTTCAATTTTACCATCCTGACGAAAATACCCCCATGCCCATTGAACAGACTCCCCTCTATCGCGCATGGCAGGGAGAACGAGTCTGTGAGCAGGAAATGGAAATCCTGCCAAAACAAGGCAAAAAGCGCATTCTAGTCGCCAGCGGACAAGCCCTCGTGAATGCCCAGGGAGAGAACCTTGGGGCCGTAGTCGCAATTCAGGATATCACCGCCCGGAAACAAGCTGAAAAAGCCCTGCAAAACATTATCTCTGGGACCGCAGCAGTCACCGGGGAAGAATTCTTCCCGGTGTTGGTGCAACATCTGGCAACGGCCCTCGGAGTCCCCTATGTGTTGCTGTCCCAACTAGAGGGGACTCAAAAGAAAAAATTAAAAACCTTAGCGTTTTGGTCCGGCGATCGCCTTGCGGACAACTTTGAGTATGAACTGTGCGACACCCCCTGTGAAGTCGTCATTGAGGAAGCCCGACTCTGCCACTACCCCGATCGCCTCCAGGACTTCTTCCCCCACGCCCCAGCCCTAGTCACCCTCAATGCCGTAGGTTATTTGGGCGTTCCCCTCTTTGACCCCCAGAACCGGCCTATTGGGAACCTCTGCATTCTCCATGACCAACCCCTAGAAATAGACCCAGAAGCTAACGCCATTCTGAGCGTTTTTGCCTCCCGGGCCGCCGCTGAACTGCAACGAAAATGGGCTGAGGATGCCCTGAAGAGCGCCAATGACGAATTAGAACGGCGAGTCCAAGAACGCACCCACGAGCTATCAGAAACCCTCAACAGCCTGCAAGCTGAAATCACCGAACGCCAAAAAACAGAAGCGGCCCTCCGCCGGAGTGAAGAACGGTGGCAACTTGCCATCAAAGGGACTTCCGATGGCATCTGGGACTGGGATTTGAAAAGCGATCGCGTCTTCCTTTCTGCTCGCGGTCAGGAAATGCTTGGATATGAATCCCATGACCAGTTTCATCCCTTTCAAGCCTGGGAAAGTCGTATTCATCCCGATGACCTGGAAACCTGCCGCCAAGCCATGCAAGCCCACCTCGATCAAACGGCCCCCTCCTACTCCCAAGAACATCGGGTGCGGTGCGAAGATGGGGGATATAAATGGATTTTGACTCGGGGTCAAGCCCAATGGGACGAAGAGGGAAACCCCATCCGCATGACCGGTTCTCATACCGACATCACCGATCGCAAAGAAGCGGATGAAGAACGCCGCAAATTTGTTGCTCTCGTGGAGAACAGCAAAGACTTTATCGGGATGGCAAGTTTAGAAGGCAAAGCCATTTACGTCAATGAAGCGGGGCGTCTGAGGGTGGGACTAAATTCCCTCGAACAGGTTTATCAAACCGAAATGGCTGACTACCTGACCCCAGAAACCAGAGTGCAATATCACAAAGTCGCGATTCCTGCGGTGATGCAAACCGGCTATTGGCAGGGGGAAACCAAACTGCGTCACTTTAAAACCGGCCAATGCTTTGATATGGAAACCAGTTTATTTCTGGTCAAACATCCGGAACGGGATGAACCGATTTGTTTTGCCACCATTCAACGGGATATTAGCGATCGCAAACGAGCCGAAGCCGCTATTTTAGCCAGCGAAAACAAATATCGTTCCGTCGTGGAAAATTTAAGTGAAGTAATTTTCCAACGGGATCACCACGGTTATTTAACCTTCCTCAACCCCGCTTGGACCACCATCACCGGATTTTCCGTTGCCGAAAGTCTGGGTCAACCCCTCCTCTCGTTTGTTCACCCAGACGATCGCCCCAGTTTTCTCAAAGCATTTAAAACCCTTCTCACTAGCCAACACGATTCGGTCCGCCACGAAGCCCGATTCCTCACCAAAGAGGGGAGTTATCGTTGGGTAGAAGTTCAGAAACGCCTCAATATAAACGACAACAATGAATACATCGGCACTGCCGGTTCGTTCAACGATATTACCGATCGCAAGCGCATTGAACAAGTCCGCGAACAGGAACGCCAACAGTTACGACAAATTATTACCAATGCCCCGGTAGCAATGGCAATGTTTGACCGGGAAATGCGCTATCTGGCCTATAGCAACTGTTGGTTAAAAGATTACCACCTGGAGGGACAATCTCTGCTCGGGCAATCTTATTATGATGGCTTACCCGCATCTGCCTACATCAAAGCCATTCATCAAGGCGCACTCCAAGGAGCCGTCCTCTCCCGTCCGGAAGAGAGTTTTGAACTCAGCGATGGAACCCAACTCTATCTCCGTTGGGCAGTGCAACCTTGGTACCGCTCAGAACATCAAATCGGCGGGATCATCATCGTTACTCAAGTGATTAATGAATTGGTCCAAGCCCGAGAACAGGCCCTACAAGCCTCTCGCATGAAATCTCAATTTCTCGCCAACATGAGCCACGAAATTCGCACCCCCATGAATGGCGTGATTGGCATGACAGATTTACTTCTCAAAACTCCCCTTTCTTCCCAACAGCAGGATTTTGTCAATACCCTGAAAACCAGCGGTCAAAATTTGCTGATTTTAATTAATGATATCCTCGATTTTTCTAAACTCGAAGCCGGAGAAATGCGCCTGGATCGCATTGAGTTTAGTTTAAGTAACTGTATCGAAGAAACCATTGATTTGTTGGCAACCCAGGCCCAAAGTAAGCGACTGGAATTGCTATCCCTGGTGGACTCAGAGATTCCCCCGACCTTAATTGGAGACCCGACGCGCCTGCGTCAGGTGTTAATGAACCTCACCGGGAATGCTCTAAAATTTACCGATGAAGGGGAAGTGGTGGTGCAAGCTTCCTTGCAAATTCAAACCCCCACAACTACCACTCTCTATTTTCAAGTCCGGGATACGGGAATTGGCATCAATCCCCGGGACCAACATAAATTATTTGAATCCTTTTCCCAAGTGGATGCCTCAACCACGCGGAAATATGGAGGCACCGGGTTAGGATTGGCAATTTGCAAGCAATTAGTAACCTTAATGGGGGGTGAGATTGGGGTAGAAAGTTCCGTGGGGACGGGTTCCTGCTTCTGGTTTACTGCTACCTTTGAAACCGTTCCTGGTGGGGTGAACCTGCTGCCAGAATTACCCTCACCCGCTCGGAATTTGCGCCTGTTGGTCATGGATGCCAATGCCACGAGTCGGCAAATGATTTGTGCCTATTTAGAATCTTGGCATCTTCAGGGTGAGGCGGTTGCCAACTCATCCGAGGCGATCGCCACGTTGCAAAAGGCGCAGACCCAAGGCAACCCTTATTCCCTTGTTTTAATTGACCTCCAAAATGCTCAACCCGATGGGGAAAATCTTGCGAAAACCCTAGTTTCTGACCCCCAGTTTTCCCACCTTAAATGGGTGGTCATGGTTTCGATTCATCAACATGAATTGGTCAAACGTCTCCTCAAAAAAGGGGCGGCAGGTTATTTACTCAAGCCGATTAAAGCCTCTCGCTTATTAGAACGGTTGACTCAAGCTTTACAGGATCAACCGTCGGGAGTTTCTCCGGGGTTCTTCCTCGGGGAAGATAGCCGATCGACTCCGGTCATTGAACCCGTGAAAAAGCTTAAAATTTTATTGGTGGAAGATACTCCCATTAACCAAAAAGTGATTTTAAATCAGATTAAGGTATTGGGATATGCTGCGGACTGTGTGGAGAATGGACAGGAAGCTCTCGATTGTCTAGCGGAGCAACATTATGATTTGGTGCTCATGGATTGTTTAATGCCAGTTTTGGATGGGTATAAAACCACCAAAGCATTGCGCGATCGCGAAGGGTCATCTCGTCATACTCCAGTCATTGCCATGACAGCCAATGCCATGAAAGGAGACCGGGAAAAATGTTTAGAATCCGGAATGGATGACTATATTAGTAAACCCGTCGATCTCGACGAGTTAGCCACTATTTTGCGTCACTGGGGAGAAACTATCAGCAGCGTTCCTGACGTGATTCCCCCTCCAAAATCCCCCCTCATACTTCCTTGTAAATCCCCTACCTTTGAGCCTCTGGATGAAGCGCCTATTGATCTTGATCGCCTCCATGAAATTTCTCGTGGTGATGAAGAGTTTGAGTTAGAACTCTTAGAAACTTTTATGGAAGATGCAGTGGTTTATTTCCAGGATATCAAGCGCTATGTCCAGACACAAGATTGGGTAGAGTTGAGCCGTCGTGCTCATCAACTTAAGGGCGGTTCAGCGACTGTTGCGGTCCTTTTTATGCCCAATATTGCCCGTCAAATTGAAGCGCAAGCGAATCAGCAATGTGCAGAGGGTTTGGAAGCGTTAGTGGCTGAATTAGAGGTGATTTTAACTCGCATTGAACGTTTTATTATCACCCTTCAAAAGCCTAAATGATAGGGTTAGAGCTCTTTGACTAAAGATGAATGATGCAGTTGTTTCGTTAACAAATCTTCAAAAGCAGCCACAGCGAGGGGAGGACTAAAGTAATAGCCTTGGATTAAATCACAGTGATTTTCTGCGAGAAAATCATATTGTTCTCGGGTTTCTACCCCTTCAGCAATCACTTTCAAGTCGAGCTGTCTGGCAAGTTGGATGATGGCATTGATAATAGCCGCATTTTTAGGGCTAATCAGCAAGTCTCTGACAAAAGAACGGTCTATTTTAAGAGTATCAAAGGGAAATTGGCGCAAATAACTCAAGGAAGAATAGCCGGTTCCAAAATCATCTAAGGAAAGTTGTAAGGAGAAGTCTTTGAGGTCTCTTAGAATGCAGATAGCGAGTTCTGGATTTTGGACGAGGGCGCTCTCGGTGAGTTCAATTTCTACATGGCAGGGATTAACTTGGCTTTCTCGGATAATATGAATAACGCGCTGAGTTAAACCGGGTTGATTAAATTGCAGTCCGGATAAGTTGACCGCTATGGTGAGTTGATATCCCGCCTGTTGCCAGAGTTGGGCTTGTTCGCAGGCATTCTGCAAAACCCATTCATCCAGGCGGACAATGAGTCCCGTTTCTTCGGCTAAGGGAATAAATTCGGCAGGAGAAATCAAGCCGCGATCGGGATGAAGCCAGCGGACTAGGGCTTCAGCAGCGACAATTTTGCCCGTGTTTAAGTTAACTTGAGGCTGATAGTAAAGAATGAATTCATTGCGGTCTAATGCCTGCCGCAAGCTCATTTCTAGCATGAGGCGATCGTAAGATTTCTCTTCAATTGCTGAGGTGTAAAGTTGATAGCAATTTCCCCCTTGTTCTTTGGCTTGGTGCATCGCCAAATTAGCAGATTTGAGCAAGCAATCAATTTCTTGACCATCATCAGGATAGATAGCAATGCCAATGCTACTGGTGAGAAATACTTCATGATTTAAGATATGAAAACAAGTGGAAAATAGGGCTAAAATTTGGCGAGCCGTTTCTTCTACTTGCGGTTTTTCAGTCACTGGGGGCAAAATTAAGGCCAGTTGCTCACTGTTTAAGCGGGCGACGGTCCCCTCGGGTCCCACATACCGTAGGGTCCGCTCAGTTACGCCTTGAAGTAATAAGTCACTGTAGTCGGTCCCGAGGGTATTATTGAAGCGGTTGAGCTGGTCTAAACTCAGGATGGCAACGGGGATGAAGCAGGGTTGATATGGGGTAGCGGTGAGGGTGCGTTCGAAGCGATCGCGCAACATTAATCGGTTCGGAAGATTAGTTAAGCTATCGTAATAAACCAGGTCATTGAGTTGGGCGATCGCCTCTTGAACTGCATTGGTTTGTTCCTGCTTCAGACGTTCCCGCTTGCCGAGTTGAGTGGCGATCGCCCCCATCAGTTCCATTCGGGTAAAGGGTTTCGTCAAATAATCACTCGCCCCTAGTTCCATCCCCCGGCGCATGGCGGAACGGTCCTCCTGAGCGGTTAAACAGATAAAAGGGATCGTTGCTGTGGTGGGGTCCTGTTGTAAGAGGGTCAACACTTCATAACCATCTAGCCCAGGCATCATAATATCGCACAAAATTAAATCGGGCTGTTCTGTTTGCGCTAATTTTACCCCGGTGCTGCCATTGTCTGCTCCAATGGCTTCAAACCCTTCCGAACTTAGGATTTTGAGGACGGTTTTGCGAAATGAATTTTCATCTTCGACAATCAGTATTTTCTTTTTCATGCACTCAACAACCCGATCTGACAGTTTTCTTGACCCATTAACTTTTCTGTTTAACTGCACCCTAAATAGCAGTTATACTGTATTGTCTCCATTTTCTCCGATTCCCTTGATCTGTTTGAGATCTCGTTGAGCAGACCAGGCTCTGTGGACGACTCCACCGGCGTGAGTTGAACAAATTCTTAACCGATCCATGACTGGATTCTAAATCTGGACCGGACTGCTAGTTGGACATTTCAAGATTCCCACCTAGGATTTTCTGAGCCTGAACGTCTCCCGGGCTATTCTTAGGTCCCTGAATTTTTGAGGATTTAAACAAATATTATTTTATTTTACCATACTTGTTCCCTAAGTCTAGGGGAAGGTCAATCCGAAATCGAGTTAATGATCAATCCCCCAATGATTGTCCTTAAAACTTTTTGATGAAAAACTGAAAAGCTCGGATAAAATACAGAAGCAATGGGCTGGGGATGGTGGCGGTATCAGTCCGTGAAATCGCACCCTTTTATATCGTTTTAATCACCGTTTAGAACCAAGTCAGCGAATTGGGTATCCTAAATCCATAGTCCAGACTGTTTCCCTAATGAACCTGAAACGCCAAATGAATCCGATTCTCAATAAACTACTCACTCCTCGCCACATGGAGTACCTAGGGGTCGATCGCAACTGGTACATCATTGAGGCATCTGCGGGCGCGATGGAATTTGCCTCTGGGGGCGCTAAAGTTGGGGTGGGAGAGGATATCCGGTGCGGATTTCCCGAACTCATCGGACTTGAAGAGGTCTTCGGGAGGGTGATTCAAGGACAGCAGGAAGGCTTTGAACTCAAAGGAATTGCCCGGATTAAAGAATCGCGCAATCCCCTGTATTTCGACCTGTACTTGATAGCGGATCCGACTCAATCTGAAACCGAAGAGCAGCGATCGCTAATTCTTTTAGAAAATACCACAGAAACCATGGTATTAAAGCAAGAATTAGTCCAACGCATTAATGAAGCAAATCTGCTCCTGTCTACCCTAGAGGCGGCCAAATCCTACACTGATAAAATTATTACCTCAATGGCCGATGCCTTGTTGGTAACCGATCGCCGGGGTCGGATTCAAAATGTCAATCCTGCCGCTGTTCATTTATTTGGGTATTCCCACGACTCTGAACTCATTGGTCAGCCTATTTCTCTTCTCATTAAAAGTGAAGAAATCTTACCTCCGGACCGGGACAAGCCTACCCCCACTGAGCCTACCCTTTTCACCACGGCTGAAGGGATTTGTAGGACCAAAAAAGGAGAAAGCATTATTGTTTCTTTTTCCATTGCTGCCATTGGGACTGCACTCGATGATTATGGAGATTTAGTTTATATTGGCCGAGATATTACTGAGCGTCAGCGGGCCACAGCAGAACTAGATCGGGCCCGTCGAGAAGCGGAACAAGCTTCCATTGCTAAAAGTTATTTTTTAGCGAATATGAGTCATGAAATTCGCACCCCGATGAATGCCGTCTTGGGGATGACCGGGTTATTATTAGAAACCACTTTAACCGCTGAACAACGCGATTTTATTGACACCATTCGCACGAGTGGCGATGCTCTTTTAACCTTAATTGATGAAATTTTAGACCTCTCCAAACTCGAAGCGGGAGAGATGCATTTAGAACAATTAGATTTCAACCTAGCCACCAGCGTGGAAGAAGTCATCGATTTATTAGCGCCGCAAGCCCATTTAAAATTCGTAGAAGTTGCCTCATTTATTGCCGAGGATATCCCCCTGGGGTTACGTGGAGATAGCTCCCGCTTGCGGCAAATCCTCACCAATTTGATTGGAAATGCCATTAAGTTTACCGACGCGGGATATGTCGTGCTGCAAGTTGAACGAGTGGCAGAAACCGTTGATTCAGTCATTCTGTTGTTCTCCGTCATTGATACAGGAATTGGGATTGCTCTCCACAACCAAAGCAAGCTCTTTCAACCGTTTTCTCAAGTGGATTCTTCGACGACGCGGGAATATGGAGGAACTGGCTTAGGGCTGGCAATTTGTCAACAGTTAGTCACGCTCATGGCGGGGGAAATTGGCGTAGAAAGCCGGGAAGGAGAAGGGTCTGATTTTTGGTTTAAAGTTCCCTTTAAAAAGCCAGAAATTGTGATTGAAAAGGTAAGCGCCCCTCGGGAAATATCCGGTCTGTCTTTGCTGGTGGTAGCGAACCGGGAAGTGGTGCGAATGGTGATTCGCGATCGCGTTACCAGTTGGGGAATTCAAGTGGAGGAAACTGAGGGAGACCGGGCCTTAAATTTCTTGCAAACCCAATGGGAGAAAGGCATCGAGTATGACCTGATCGTGATTGATTTAGAAATGCCTGATATTACGGGAATTGCCTTAGCAGAACAGATTAAACAGGATTCCCGATTTGCCAGTATTCCCTTGATTGCGATCGCCGCAACTCATCAGCGCAATCTCGTCAAAACCGCCTTAAACAGTGGATTTTGTGACTGCCCGATTAAACCCATTAAACCCGCCCGGTTTTTAGAAGTGATTTGCCGCGCCGTGGGTCTAGCGTTCACCATCAAACCCGACCCAGTTTCCTTTCCTAAAGATAAACATAATATCGGGCCAACGCCGATTAAAATTCTTTTGGCTGAAGATAATCCTGTTAATCAAAAAGTAGCCATTAAACAACTGGAACTCTTAGGATATCAAGCTGATATTGCCAATCAAGGGGAAGAAGCGCTGAAATTGTGGCAGACTCATTCCTATCAGATCATTTTGATGGATTGCCAAATGCCAGTCCTCGACGGCTACCAAGTCACGGCACAGATCCGCCGCCTAGAACAGGCAATGGAGGAGTCTCCCGTCCGTAAACCTCGGCATACCGTGATTATCGCCATGACGGCTCATGCCATGAAGGAGGACCGGGAAAAATGTTTAGCGGCAGGAATGGATGATTATATTAGTAAGCCAGTCTGTCCGGAACAACTTCAGGCTATACTATCAAAATGGGTAAATCAATTGAGCGGAGCAAGAGTTAGCTTTCAACCCGTTGACTCGGGCGATCGCTCCTCCGGAAACCAGATCCTCGATCTGGAGCGTCTTGAACGAATTTCTCAAGGAGATTCGGTTTTTCGGAAAGAGCTGCTAGAAACATTTATTGAAGAACTCCAAACCCATGTCCTCTCACTCCAAAGCGTTTCAGTAGAAGACTTTGCCACCCTCAAACAAGAAGCGCATTATATTAAAGGTGCCAGTGGGAATGTAGGAGCTCAACAAATTTGTAGCATTGCCGCCCAATTGGAACGAGACGCCAAGCAAGGTAAAGCAGATAATCTATCTGATTTATTCGCTCAATTAACTGAAGCCTATCAAGCATTCGTTATTTTTGTAGAGCGAGTCTGGGAGAATGAACCCCTTCTTTAAAAAATTTTTAGTTGTCCACGGCATTGAGTACCTGATTCTCGATTCCGCTTTAACCATCCGTAAAACCTCCGCCGGAGTGGACCGATTTTCTGATTCTCCCGGTCCCATTCAGGTCAATGATGAAGTGGGTCTTGCCTTTCCCGAATTGATTGGTGTCGAGGACCTGTTACAGGAGGTTTTAGAAGGGCGACAGATCAGCTTTGATTTAAAATCCCTGAGCCGGTTTACCAAAGCGGGAAAGCCGGTTTATTTTGATATGTATGTTGTTCAAGAAGAGAGCGAAGAACAACAACTCATCGTTTTTTTAGAAGATGTTACCGATCGCATGAGTTTGGAACAGCGATTAGTCCAAGCTACCAATGAAACCCATCTTCTCCTCGCTGCACTCTCGGAATCTAAACGGTATATTGAACAAATTCTCGCCTCAATGGCTGAGGCATTAATCGTCACTACGGAAACTGGTTTAATCAAAAAAGTTAATCAAAGTACCCTAGACTTATTTGAGTATTCTGAAGCCGAATTACTGGGACAAGAAATTTCCCGAATTGTCGGGGATCATCAAGATTTGGTTAAAGATTTTTTCCTGTCCCCAATGGAACGAGATGAACCCGGATTATCCCCGGTAGAAATCGTTTGCCACACCAAAACGCGGAAAAAAGTGTATGTGGGATTTTCCTGTGCCCTGATTGATGTTTCTGCCGCAGATATTCCCGATTTAGTGTATATTGGTCGGGATATCACCGAGCGCAAACGCAAACAACAACGGAATTTAGCACAATCGGCGACCATTCGGATTTTGTCCGAATCCGCGAATTTGGTCGAGGCAACACCGAAACTGTTGCCTGCCTTATGTGACAGTTTAGAGTGGGATGTTGGCGAAATTTGGCAGGTACAAAGGCGGAATCAAGGGAAAGACTATCCCCTGTCCAAGAGTTCCCAGGAATCAGAACCTAAACCCGATTGTCTCACTTGTTTACAACTGTGGCACCGCCCAACTCCAGAATGGGAAGGGTTGCGACAAAGCAGAAAGACCCAGTTAGCTGAAGGGGAAGGATTACCGGGTCATGTGTGGGCAATTCATGAGGCGGTGTGGACAGCGGATCTCCCAGGGGAAGGGATAACCTGGCCTGAAACAGAATACTTAATACAAGCGGGTTTGAATAGTGGATTAGTTTTCCCTATTTTTGGTGATGCTTCGGAAACTGAGCCCCTGGTGGACCCATCCTCGGAATTACTCGGGGTGATCGGGTTCTACAGTCGGGATGTCCAAACGATTGATGAAGATTTGATGGCAACTTGTAGCGCGATCGCCAGCCAAATTGGTCAATTTATTAAACGTAAACAAGCCGAAATTGCCCTCCAAGAAAGTGAAGAACGCTATCGCGATTTATTTGAAAATGCTAGCGATTTGATTCAAAGTGTTTCTATAGAAGGCCGTTTTTTATATGTCAATCGGGCCTGGAAAGAAACGTTAGGCTACAATGACTCGGACCTAGAACACCTAACGGTGTTTGAACTGCTACATCCCCAGAGCAAACCCCAGTATCAAGACCGTTTTTACCGCATTTTTGCCGGAGAAACCCTTGATGAAGTCACCGCAGAATTCATGACGAAATCCGGTCAGACCATCTTTTTACAAGGCAGTATGAATTGTAAATATTTAGAGGGGAATCCTGTAGCAATTCGGGGAATTTTTAGGAATATAACCGAACGCATAAAGGTAGAAAAAGCCTTGCAAAAGCAACAAAAGAAAACGGAAAATTTGCTGCTGAATATTTTACCCGAACCTATCGTCGATCGCCTCAAGTTGGAACCCAACAGTATTGCTGAAACTTATGCCAATGTTACGGTTTTATTTGCAGATTTGGTTGGATTTACGGAAATTGCTTCGGAACTTTCGGCCCTGGAAGTCGTGGAGTTGCTGAATTTAATTTTCTCCGCCTTTGATCGCCTCACTGAATTGCATCAACTGGAAAAAATTAAAACCATTGGAGATGCTTATATGGTGGTCGCGGGATTGCCCACTGAACGGGAAGACCATGCGGAAGCGATCGCGGATATGGCTTTAGATATGCAAACCGCCTTGAGAGAATTTAATCAGCAAACTCAGCAGTCTTTTAGCATCCGGATTGGCATTCATAGTGGGCCGGTAGTCGCTGGGGTAATTGGCATCAAAAAGTTTATTTATGACCTCTGGGGTGACACCGTAAACATTGCTAGTCGGATGGAATCCCACAGTTTACCGGGACGAATTCAAGTCAGCGAAACCACCTATTATTTATTGCAGGATAATTACCACCTAGAAAAACGCGGACCGATTGCAGTGAAAGGAAAGGGAGAAATGAATACTTATTTTCTCATCGGGTCAAAATTTGAACTTTAGGCGTTTCTCTATGCCTCAAACTTGTGAAATATCTCTAGCTAGAGCAACCGGATAGATTGCTGCTGACTCCATTTTTAACAGGCGATCGCTCAGGGCTTAAATTACCCCGGGAAGCTCAGAAACCGGCGGAGGTGGGTATCCCCGCCGGTCTTTTTGTCTTAACGGGTTAAAAAGCTCTAAATCTTTTAGGGATTGACAAAACTCAAACGGTCTTTCTTGCCGTTAAGCAATGCCAACTAACTCAATTTCAAAAATCAAATCTTTTCCAGCCAGGGGAGGATTGGCATCTAAAGTCACTTTTGATTCAGAAATTGCCGTAATGACCACGGGAATAATTTGGTCCGGGGCTTGTTGAATTTGTAATTGTTGTCCCACATCTAAAGGGATATTATCCGGCAGTTGCTGCCGCTCAACTTCTACCACCATTTCTTGCCGATGGGGACCATAAGCCTCTTCCGCTGGAATTTTTTCCGTTTTGGATTCCCCGAGACTCATCCCTAAAACCGCTTGTTCAAAACCGGCAATGAGTTGTCCTTCCCCCAGGATAAATTCCAGAGGGTCGCGATCGAGGGAGGAATCAAATATCGTCCCATCGTCTAATTTACCCGTATAGTGAACTTTCACCATATCGCCTTGTTTGGCTTGGGTCATTGTGTTTGCTCCTAATAATGTTTACGAAAACAAAGCATCCAAATCTAGGGCTGACTCCTGATGATTTTCTGCCTAAACCCGTTAAAAAATCAGGTTTTATAGACTGGATTGAAGTTAAGAAATCTTTATCCCCCTCCTTCATACTCAATCAGTCAGACTGGAGGGCCTTAACCCTAGGGAAACCATGAACGCTGAAATCCCCAGCCAACTTAGATCTCTGTTCCCGTTGTGGTTCTTGGTTAGTATTTTAACTTGCCCTACAGAATTTTGCAGAGAGATGGGGAGGATTAGGAGGATGGCTCTCGTGACTTGGCTTTGCCGAGTCACCTGCATTTTGCG
>CBFGOM010000072.1:0-29236 GCA_965650385.1 uncultured Oscillatoriaceae bacterium | reverse complement strand
CAAGATAAAGATATAAATCCCCGGATAAGTCTTGCGGAGCGGATTATAGCATAGACATTTTGATTTGTAAGTTTCTGAAAATAAAGATTTGTTTTAAAGTGTGAAATTAAGACAAGCATCGCACTATTTGCAATGGGGATCGGTTATAGTGCCTTTCAGAAGCTTCATAGCAGAAAACGGATAGAACAGCGATCGCCCAAAAGATAGTCCTAGACATGATGTTGAAGTAACAGCAAACGCTATCACAGTTTAGGCGCATACCCCGGCGGTTTGTGCAAAGTTTGTTATGGCCCGAGCGATCGCCACGGCCTTTCTTAAAATTGCCTGCACTTAATTCAACACTCTGTACCCCAGCGATCGCCTGCCTAAAGATAGATTTTATCGATTGTTTAGTTGTAGATCTAACAGTATGACAACCCCATTCAACACAGCAATGATGCTGAATCCGACCGTAACCACCCTAACGCCAGAAGAAACACCAGGAACTCCAACCGAACCGGACAAACTTGATCCCATCAAAACCGCAACGGGTGTGTACGTTTCGATTCACGGACATTTTTACCAACCCCCGCGAGAAAACCCCTATTTAGATGCGATCGAGCGCCAACCGAGTGCCTCACCCTTTCACGACTGGAACGAGCGGATTTATCATGAATGCTACCGTCCGAATGCTTACGCCCGAATCTTAAACGACTGTGGCGAAGTGGTGGGGATCATCAATAACTATGAATATCTCAGCTTCAATATTGGTGCAACTTTAATGACATGGCTGGAACGCTATGACCGGGAAGTGTACAATCGCATCCTGGAAGCCGATCGCAAAAGTGCCCAGCGTCTCAACGGTCATGGCAATGCGATCGCCCAAGTGTACAACCACATCATCATGCCCCTCGCCAATGAACGGGATAAATACACCCAAATTCGCTGGGGTAAAGAAGACTTCCGATCGCGCTTCGGACGTGATCCCGAGGGAATGTGGTTAGCCGAAACCGCCGTAGACTACGCTACCTTGGAAGCCCTCATTGCCGAAGGTATCCAATTTATTATTCTAGCCCCCTCCCAAGCCCAACGCTGTCGGGTGATGCCCACGGATGAAGACACCGAAACCGACTGGATCGAAGTCGGTGGCGCACAAATTGATCCCACCCGGCCTTATCGGTGCTTTCTCCCGGATCCCCAAGGGGGAGAGGACCGGAAATCCATCGATATCTTCTTCTACGATGGTCCAATTTCCCGAGATATGGGCTTTGATGACCTCCTCAGTAATTCCCATAACCTCCTCGGACGCTTAGGATTAGCCATTCAAGGGGATGGGCGCCCCAGTCAACTACTCTCCGTTGCCACCGATGGCGAAACCTTTGGTCATCACAAAGGCGGAACCGAAAAATGTCTCGCTTACGCCTTCGTCAGCGAATTCCCCAAACATGGCTGGACGGTCACCAACTTTGCCCATTATTTAAGCATCAGTCCGCCCTCCTGGGAAGTCCAACTCAAATCCGTCACCGCTTGGAGTTGCGCTCATGGCGTCGATCGCTGGCAGGAGGATTGTGGCTGTGCCGGGGGTGGCAGTTGGCATCAAAAATGGCGGCGTCCCCTGCGTGAGTCCCTCAACTGGTTACGGGATCAACTCACAGACATCTATGAAGACCAAGGCCGCCACCTGTTCTTAGACCCCTGGCAGGCCCGAGATGAATATATCAAAATCGTCCGCGATCGCTCCCCAGAAAATATTGACCGATTCTTCCGACACCATCAAACTCACCCTCTCACCCCCCTGGAACAAGTAGATGGTCTACGCCTGCTGGAAATGCAGCGTCACAGCTTGCTGATGTACACCAGTTGCGGTTGGTTCTTTGAAGAACTCTCGCGCCCAGAAGGGGTGCAAATCCTGCGCTATGCCGCCCGGGCGATCGAACTGGCGGGAGATGTCGCCGGAGTCCAACTCGAACGAGAATTTATCGCCCGTCTGGCCTTTGCCCCCAGTAATGTTGATACGTTTAAAGATGGGGCTGGGGTTTATCGCCATTTGGTTCAAACTGCTCAGATTAGCTTAGAGCAAGTTGCCGCTCACTACGCCATCAGTGGACTCTTTACTAGCTATGGCCCCCAACAGCGGGTCTACTGCTATGACGCTTACCAACGGGATTATCAGTTGCAACGCATGGGACCCCTGACGCTGGGAGTCGGACAACTCCAGTTGGTCTCAGAAATCACCCGAGAGAGTGTGGATTTAGTCTTTGCGGTCCTGCATATCGGCGGTTGGGATTTCCATTGCAGCATTCAACCCTTCACCGGACGACGGGCCTACACTGAGATGAAAGAGCATCTGTTTGGCGTCCTGCAAGAAGCCAGTGCCGCCCATGCTATTCTCGCAATGAATGAGCATTTTGATGGGAAATCCTACAATCTGCGGGACCTGTTTGCCGAGGAACGTCATCGGATCATGCGCCTCTTAAGTCAAGAAACCTTGATGCGCCTCGACCAACTTTATACCCAGGTGTATCGGGATAATTATGGCATCATGATGGGCTTCCATCGGGATGAACTGCCGGTCCCAAAAGAATTACAGGTTGCCGCAGAGATTGCCTTGGGCCATCGCTGTATGGAGTCGGTCCTGGGTTTGGAACAGGAACTGGGGAATGCGCAGGCGGATGGACAGGTGATGTCGGGGCATTTAGGCGAGTTAGAAGCGATCGCCACGGAAGCTGAACATACCCGTTGCAATCTGTATCTCCCCGAGGCAAAACTCATTTTAGAACGGTCCATTTGGCGATCGCTTTGGGACCTCCTCCACCAAGTCCAACCGGAACTCCTGGAGGCCGATATTCAGCGCTTAGAACGCCTGATTGCCGTTGGTCAACGCCTAAATCTCGGCTTGTCCCTGGAACGCTCTCAAGAGCTTTATTTCTATTGGCTCACGGGTCAAGGCGATCGCCATGCTCTCCCCTCTGTTGATACCAATCTCGTTTCGGGTTCTGCGGAATCCTTCGCCGTTTCTCCCGGAGATCCAGTCCAATTCCGTCGTCTCTTGCTATTAGGTCAAACGCTCCAGGTTCAGGTTAGGCCACAACTAGAACAGCTTCGCTAATTCCTAGCCTATCCAATAGCCTGCGCTCTCTGCAATAGAGAGTGCAGGCTATTTCTATTCTAAGTCTAGGGAATTGTAGGATTCCACCTCAATTATGGTGGGCTTAAAAAAAGCCTCCCTGTACAAAAATGCTCCACCCGACAGATTACAACTACGTCCTAACCCGCCATATCCTGACCCTCCCTCATCCCGGAAGTATTTTAAACCTGCACCTGCGATTTAAGAGGAGATGAATCATTTTAATGGTCGGGCTAATTTCTTGACTTCGAGTTGAATCCGTGGACTGATTAACTCTATCTTTAGGTTCACAAAAGCCTCAAATTCTCTCACCTAACTCTCTCACCCAAGACAGATGAATCTCCCAAATTTTGACATTAAATTAGTCTCAGTCAGGAATTGAGCACAGACAACCTGCCTTCAGTTTGAAAGGCTCTATCCGATTCACTAATGAACCGCGATCGCTGGTGGTGGAGATTGATGTGACTTTACTCACAGCATCAACCGGATCACAAACACGAAACCGCAGTGAGTCACCCTAGCGACAATTCAGCCCGTTTAGAAGATTCTGATAATAGCAGCATAAGTCGTCAAGAAATTCAGTGAAATCAATGATATTTTTAAAACTAGCTCTGGGATTGGTCTCTGTATCTGTCGTTCACATTGGACTGAGTGGGTTTACACCCGCCGCTGCTGCCGCTGAGGGTTATAGCCCACATCAAGGCATCACAATGGATTGCTCGGTAGCAGATCAGTGTACATTGAGAGGGGGAAGCCCCATAGAATGGGAACCCGCCACGAGTCAAAAAATTCCTGAACCAGGTATGGTCACTGCTATCATCCTATCGGGTCTTGGAATTGTCTCCTCGCAAAAAAGACGTCCTGTGACAGATAAGTAAATCCCACTGGGTGCAGAACCGAGTCAGAGTTATCGGGACTGTCAATGGGTCATTTGGGTGCATCCTCTTCTTCAATCTGTTCTCTTGGTGCATCCCTTTTTTCATCAATAAGTCTGGTCATCCTCTTCAAACCCAGATCTTCAGGAATTTGCAAGTGTAAAGGGTCAAAGTCCCCCTTTTTAAGGGGGATTCAGGGGGGGTCGTTCGGAACTCAGGCGATCAAAACCCGCTATATTACCTCATGAATGTCCCCTTCTCAAAATTGCGATTATGCCTGATCCGATTTCGCTCTTGCGCCGTGCTAAACGCAAAACCTTGGACCAACTGCGATCGTGGTTAGGTCACGCTCCTTCAAACGCTTGTGGTCCCACGGGATTAGCACGAGACTGGATTAGTTATCAAAATTATTGTCAACAGGAGGGAACCTGGCATCTAGTTTATCCCAGTTTGTCTTGCCACTGGGACCGGACCAAGACTCGGAATTGGGGTAAACACTCCGTTGATTTTACCAAAACTCTGCGATCGCAGATTCCAGAAACCGGAGTGATTGAAATCCCTAAAGGTCAGGTAATGGATATTCAGGGTTATACCTTCACGAGCAACAATTTCTTTCTCCCTGACTTATCCTATCATCGCGATCGACTGGAGTATGCTCATTTACCCCGTCAAAAATATCCCATTGAACCCGTTAGTGGAACTTGTTTCTCATTAATGACTAATGCCTCCAATAATTATTGTCATTTTTTGTTGGAGTCTTTACCCCGTCTACACCTATTTGAACAGGCTGGATTTAGTTTAGACCAGGTAGATTGGATTTTAGCCCCTAAACCCATGTCAGAAAACGCGTGGAATATCTTTAAACAATTGGGAATTGATGAGTCTAAATGTATTTGGTCTGAGCGTCAACGAGGAATCCAACCGGATCGATTAATTGCAACAACTCATCCGGGATTACAAGCACATTATCCGCGTTGGGTTGTCGATTTTATGCAGCAACGGGTTAAACTCAAGCCCGGTCAGCCTCAACGGCGTTTGTATATCCCGCGTCAAACCGGAACTCGCAAGATTGCGAATGAGCCAGAACTCTATCCATTGCTCAAAGAATATGGGTTTGAATTATATAATCCGGATCAAGAACCTAATCAACCTCAAGTGTTTCATGAGGCGTCTATTATTGTTGCACCTCACGGAGCAGCGCTTACAAATCTGGTCTTTTGTCAACCCGGAACGAAGGTCTTAGAGTTGATGTCTCTTGGACATTTAAGACCCTATTTTTTTGCCCTGTCTCAGGTGATTGGTTTGGAGCATCACTATCTGGTTGGGCCAACGACAGAACCCCTACAGAAAAATTCGGGTTTATGTAAGTTTGATTTTACAGTTGATCTATCTTTAGTCCGTAAAGCTTTAGCTTATTTGGTAAAATAAAACCCCGTGAGCCTTTTGAAAAGGTTTGAGTTACCAGGGATAACCTGTCTATTCTCTAAATGTTCTGGCGGCTCGATCGCCTCACTCCCCCGCTCCAATCCTTGACAGAATTCTGCAATCCGTCTAATTGTAGGGTCAAAAAAGTGCTTCTGCCTAGGATTTAGAGCAGCGGTAAAATCTGAGTTATCCTGACCCTGTTTGTCCAGTTTGTCTCGTTCAAGGCTCTCATTACTCTGATTCAGGAAGGGTTGATGTTCTGGGCATCTGGGCATCTCTCCCTGGTAGGTTAGGGGGTCAGAATTCATTGAGGGCGACCGCTTTTATTGAAGGTTGCCAATCGTTTAATCCCCTATTCTCTGAGAAAAAACTTTGTGGCATTTCGCTTAACCCCTCAACTCCACCACAGGGCAGGCCAGTCTTTATTTAACAATGATATAATTAAAAAACTGAACACCGACGCTCCACCCACTTTAAATTTTAAAATAACAAAGGGATATGACTGGTTCTTTAGCTCAAAATGCGATCTCACTCCTCATCGAGTTGGCACAAACTGGCGAAATCGATCCCTGGGATGTCCAAGTGATTGAGGTAATTGACCGATATCTCAGCAGACTGTCTCAAGTTCATGAAGCGGGACGAGTTGAGCGGGAAGCGGCTTTATCGGAGACGGGACAAGCGTTTCTCTATGCTTCGATGTTGGTTTTACTGAAAGCGGATGCCCTGGCGCGTTCAGAATCCCTCATCGATGACCCCAATGCCTCGGAGGAAGAAGAGGCGGAATTTCTGGACCCGATGGATGAGCAGGGGCAAGGGGGGAATGTTCCCAGACAGTTAGAGTTGCAACTCAAACGACGGGCGGTGGCACCGACGCCTAAAAAACGCCGGGTTACGCTTCAAGAGTTGATTGAACAGTTGCAATTGATGTCAATGGCGATCGAAACGCCGCCACGCCGTCGCGCAAAGCGACATGGGGGGTCAAAATCTACGGCGAGCACGGTTCGCGCACTGACGGAGTTGGCGGAACAAGAAAATATCTCGGAAGTGGCCGATCGCCTGACGCGCTTTTTGTTAGCTTATGCCGAAAAATTGGATCTGTGTGAATCCTGGTTAGAATTGGAGACGCTTTTAGAGGGGTTGATGAACCAGCGAGGCGATCGCCCTTCTGGAGAATCCACCGATCCGCAGTCTTCCCCGTCTTCTAATGACCGAGTAGGCGTCTTTTCTGCTCTGCTGTTACTATCGGCCCAATCCAAGGTAGAACTGTCTCAAGAACAATTCTATGGAGACCTAAAAATCCGGGCGATCGTCGATACAGTCCCCCTGGATAGCGCCCCTACTCTCAATGAGGCTATCGTCTAACTCCCCACCGGACCCCTCTCGAACCGGACGAACCTTGCCATCCACCGACTCTGCCATCGAATCTATAAAGGACCGCAGGACTGGGAATTCCTAGGCGATCGTTCCCCCTCTCCCCGAAAGCCTCATTCCCAGCACTGGACCTTGCGTTGATGATCACGACTAAAAGATAACAACTTTTTGCAATTTCAAAACATTAATTCGTTAAAATTGATAGGCTCAAGGATAAGAGAAAAATATCTATGAAAGCCATGATTCTGGCAGCGGGTAAGGGTACCCGAGTCCGTCCGATCACATACACCACCCCCAAACCGATGATTCCCATCCTGCAAAAACCAGTGATGGAGTTTTTAGTGGAATTGCTTCGCCAGCATGGTTTTAACCAAATCATGGTCAACGTTAGCCACCTCGCCAACGAAATCGAAAACTATTTCCGGGATGGACAAAGATTTGGCGTGGAAATTGGCTATTCCTTTGAAGGTCGGATTGTTGATGGCGAACTCGTCGGTGAAGCCCTTGGAAGTGCGGGCGGTATGAAGCGCATCCAAGACTTTAACCCTTTTTTCGATGATACCTTTGTGGTGCTTTGTGGAGATGCCTTAATTGATCTGGACTTAACAGAAGCCGTCAAGTGGCACAAAGAAAAAGGCTCGATCGCCACCATTGTCATGAAATCTGTCCCCCGGGAAGAAGTCTCCAGTTATGGGGTAATTGTTACGGACGAAACGGGCCGCGTCAAGCAGTTTCAAGAAAAACCGTCCGTCGAAGAAGCGATGAGTACCAACATTAACACGGGTATTTATATTTTTGAGCCGGAAGTGTTAAATTATATCCCCTCGGGCCAAGAATATGATATCGGGGGTGAGCTATTCCCACAATTAGTGGAAATGGGTGCTCCGTTCTACGGTATCGCGATGGATTTCCAATGGGTGGATATTGGAAAAGTGCCAGACTATTGGCGCGCAATTCGCGGGGTGTTAACCGGAGAGATCCAAAATGTTTCGATTCCTGGCAAAGAGGTAATTCCCGGGGTTTACACGGGCTTAAATGTCTCGGTGAACCTCGATAAGGTTGATATTAAAGGGCCGGTGTACATTGGGGCCATGACCCAAATTGAAGATGGGGCCAAAATTATTGGGCCTTCCATGATTGGACCCAGTTGCCGAATTTGCAGTGGTGCGACGGTGGAAAATAGCGTTATTTTTGAATATTCTCGCTTGGGTCCAGGGGTGCGCTTAGTGGACAAGTTGGTGTTTGGGCGTTACTGCGTCGATAAAACCGGTGCCTCCATTGATGTTCAAGCAGCGGCCCTGGATTGGTTAATTACAGACACTCGTCAGGCTATTCCTGTGAATACTCCCGAGGAAGGCAGGGCGATCGCCGAACTCCTCGAAAGTGAAGGTCGTCCTTAGTCTCAAGGTAGTCCTTCCTGAAACCGGGTTCCTACAGAACCACTTCGGTTCTCATCCATCCCTGAGAGAAGAATACCCGGTTTCTCTTGCCTTACCCCGCTTGTTTTATCGCTCCACGCCTTTACGGATTGATGTTTCTCCGAGTCATCTCCCTGTTGGGAATGGCTCGGATCCGTCGGTTCACCTCAGAATCAGACCGGGCCTTATTTCTCACTTGACAGGCTGTTTCTCACATCATACGGTCACACTCGGCGCTGAGATTTTTCTCTGGGCTATACTTCTGGGCCCTGAATTCTTTCTCAAAACTTCGCTTCATGAAAGCATAGCTTTGATAACATCATACTACATCCAGTTGTTATCCGGAATAGGGCATTGATAGGTCTATAAAAATCCACACCTTTACGGATAGATCCACCTCAACAAAGCCCGCCTGTTAGTTGTGGCGTCAGTTCACGTCAATTTTACCTTTCCCTATTTGTTAAAATTTGTAAAACGACCACTTTTAAGCGGAATTTAAGTTTACACTTAAAAGACCCCGGTGTCGGGTTTATTACATCTCTATTTTCCCGCTCCCCAACCCGCCATCGCGAGACCCTCTAGGGGCATTCTGACCCAGCAGAGTGCAGATGGATTCTCCGCTCTATTCCACCCCAAAACCTATGATGTAACTTATCAAGTTTAACCCTATTCTATCTTGAACCCAAGCATCTAGTCCAGACCCGGAAAAATCTAATTGTCAGCAGGAGAAGAAACTAAATGCAGTATATTGAATTGCCGGGTTACCAAATTTGCGAAGAAGTTCAAGCCGGAATTAAAAACATGGTTTATCGTGGGGTTAAACAACCTCACAAAACTCCCGTTATTATCAAGTTTCTGAAGGCGGAGTATCCCACCCTCGCCGAAATTACTCGCCTGCGCCATGAATATAAAATAACTGAAAATCTGCACCTAGATGGAATTATTCAAACCTACAGCCTAGAACCTTATAAAAAAGGGTATGCCTTAGTTGTAGAGGATATGGGAGGGCGATCGCTCAATCACCTCTTGGAATCTCAAAGTCTTTCGATTATAGAATCCCTGAAAATAGCAATTCAACTTGCTAAGGCCCTGGGAGAACTCCATCAACATCAGATTATTCACAAAGATATTAAGCCTTCTAATATTATCATTAATTCCCAAACTCAGCAAGTTAAAATCACCGATTTTAGTATTTCTACACGCCTGAGCCGAGAAACTTATCAAAGCAGCAATCCCAACCAAATTGAAGGGACACTCAATTATATGTCTCCCGAGCAAACGGGACGGATGAATCGGTCTTTGGACTACCGCACTGACTTTTATTCCCTGGGCATTACCTTCTATCAAATGCTCACCGGGAAATTACCCTTTGAATCCAATGATCCACTCAAATTAATTCACTGTCATATTGCCGTTGCACCCGTTGTCCCTCATCAGGTTGACTCGCAGATTCCGGAAGCGGTTTCGGCGATCGCCATGAAACTGATTGCCAAAAATGCCGAGGACCGATACCAAAGTGCTGAAGGATTACAAGCTGACCTAGAAACCTGTCTGCACCAACTCCTGAACACCGGAAACATCCAAGATTTTACCCCAGGAAGCTTAGACAAATCCAGCCATTTTTTGATTCCGGAAAAGCTTTATGGACGGGAGGCGGAAGTTGCTAAATTATTAGATGCCTTTGACCGAATCGCGGGAAAACAGGCCGAACATCAGACAGCAATAACCCCTGAAATCATTCTGGTTTCCGGTTATTCTGGGATTGGGAAAACGCGGGTTATTAATGAAATTCATAAACCGATTGTTGGAGCTTCCGGATATTTTATTTCTGGAAAATTTGACCAATTACAGCGACATATTCCCTATTCTGCGATCGCTCAAGCCTTTTTAAAATTAACCCAACAGATTCTAGCGGAAACTTCAGAACAGCTTCAGGACTGGCAAAATAAACTTCAATCGGCATTAGGAGAAAATGCTCAAGTTATCATTGATGTGATTCCGGAACTAGAACAAATTCTAGGACCTCAGCCCCCAGTTCCCGAGTTAGGCGCGACTGAAACGCAAAATCGGTTTAACCGCGTTTTTGAAAAATTCATCCGAGTTTTTACTCAAGAAAATCATCCCCTAGTCATCTTTTTGGATGATTTACAATGGGCTGATTCAGCTTCTTTAAAATTCATTGAGAAGCTGATGAGCGACTCGGAAAGCCAATCCCTGCTTCTCGTGGGCGCTTATCGAGATAATGAAGTATCGCCGCTTCATCCGACGATACAAACCCTAGAAAAAATCAAGCAGGCAGGGACAATTATTAATGAAATTGTCCTCCAACCCTTAGATCTGTCTCATATCATCGAATTAATCCGCGATGCCTTAGGCGGAATGGACAGCTTGGCGCTCGTTTCCCTGGGCAAACTGCTTTATCATAAAACGGGGGGAAATCCCTTTTTCTTGACCCAGTTGCTCCAAACTTTATATGCAGAAAAATTATTAAAATTTGATTTTGTTAAGGGGACTTGGAACTGGAGCCTGCAACAGATTCAATCAGTGGGGATTACGGATTGCAATGTAGTTGAATTAGTGGCCCGCAACCTACAAACTTTGCCAGAATTGACCCAAAAAGTCTTAAAATTAGCGGCTTGTATTGGAAATCAGTTTAATTTAGAAGTGCTGGCGATCGTGAATGAAACCTCCCCAGAAGAAACAGCAGCACAGTTATGGGATGCCCTACAAGCTGGGTTAATTTTACCCGGTTCCGAAGCCTATAAGATTCCCTTATTTGCGGAAAATTCATTCAAGACGGAAGGAGAAACTATTTCCGATGAATCCAGCACGATCGCCTATAAATTTTTGCACGATCGCGTTCAACAATCGGCTTATTCTCTGATTCCGGAAACCCAGAAGCAAGAAACCCATTTAAAAATTGGTCAATTGCTACTGCAAGCTACGACCCCAGAAGGCATTGAAGTCATCGTTTTTGATCTAGTGAATCAACTCAACGTGGCGGTTGATTTGATTAACAGTCGCAGCGAACAATATCAATTGGCTAAATTAAACCTGATTGCGAGTCAGAAAGCAAAAGCGGCGATCGCCTATGAAGCTGCCCTCCAGTATGTCACCGTTGGACTCAAACTCCTCCCCTCTGACAGTTGGAAAGCAGACTATGCTTTAACCTTTTCCCTCCATCTTGAAGCCATCGAATTAGAATACTTAAACGGAAACTTTGAAGAAGCAGGAACCCTCTTGCAATTCGCTCTCAATCAGACGCTGTTGCCCTTGGATCGCGTTAAAGTTTGCGAACTCCAAATGCATATTTATATCGCCCAATTGCAAATGCTTCCGGCGATCGAACAGGGACTCGATCTATTGACAAACTTGGGAACAGAACTGATTGAACTCCAGCCCGAAGATAGTTTAGTCATTCCCCTTCCGTCCTTGAGTGAACTCGACACAATTCCTACCCTCAGTGACCCCTATAAACTCTCGGCGTTGCGGATTTTAACCACCCTTTGTGCCCCGATTTTCTTTGCGAAACCTCAAATGTTTCCCCAAACCATTTTAACAATGGTTCAGTTTTGTATTCACGAAGGCAATTCCGGACTAGCCGCCTTTGCTTATGCATTTTACGGCTTATTTTTATCAGGATTAGGTGAAATTGATGCGGGATATCATTCGGGGCAAATTGCCTTAAAGTTACTCGAAGAATTTGATTCCAGACAACTAGCAGCTAAAGTCTACAATTTATTTAATGCCCATAATCGACCCTGGAAAGAGCATGGAAAAAATAGTTTGCCCCAATTTAGAGAAGGGGTGCAAAGGGGCTTAGAAACCGGGGATATAGAATGGGCTTGTTATTGCGCTGGAAACTACTGTGGATTTTCTTTCTTGACTGAAGACTCGTTAGAGTTTGTAGTAGAGGAACAACAAAAGTATATTGATATCGCTAAAAAAAGCAAGATAGAAACGGCGATTTATTATGGAAGCGCCTGGAGACAATTAGGATTAAATTTATTAGGTGAAGCCTCAGAAAATACCCGATTAACCGGAGCCAGCTTTGATGAAGGAGAGATGTTACCTCGGCTGATCGCTTCTAAGAGTGGTACTGTTTTGTTTATGGTTTATTTATGTAAAACCATTTTATTCTATCAGTTTAAACAGTATCATGAGGCGGTAAAAGCTGCTGCATTGACCACAGAACAAACGGGTTCTGCAATGGGATATCTCCAGGTAGCCGTGTTGAATTTCTACGAATCTCTAAGTCTTTTGGGAGAATATCCTACCCTGTCCGACAGCAGCCGCCCCCTCTATTTAGAGCGGGTGGAAACAAATCAAACTCAGATGAAAACCTGGGCATTTCATGCCCGGAGTAACTTTCAACATAAGTATGATTTAGTTGCCGCCGAACGCGCTCGTGTTCTGGGGGAAAACTTTCAAGCAATGGAACTCTATGACAGTGCGATCACCGGAGCAAAACAGGCGGGATATGTTCAAGAAGAGGCGATCGCGAATGAATTGGCGGCAGAATTTTACTTCTCCTGTGGCCGAAATAAACTGGCTAAATTATACCTGACTGATGCCTATTATGGTTACATTCACTGGGGAGCTAAAGCGAAGGTCAAAGATTTAGAAGTCCGCTATCCAGAGTTCTTCCAGCAAATTTTAAGGCGTGAACCCTTGGAGACTCAAGGAATACCTACCCTGACTTCCAATACCACGACCACCACCGCCAGTGTCATTGATACACTAACAATTGTCAAAGCTTCTCAGGCATTATCCGAAGAAATTCGCCTTGATAGATTGCTGGATAAGTTAATTCAAATTCTCCTGGAAAATGCCGCAGCAACTAAAGGACTCTTATTTCTTAAAAAAGCAGGCAGTTTGGTCCTGGTTGCTGAAGGCATCTTAAAACAAGACAAGGTAGAAGTCATGAGAACGCTGATTTTGGAACGGCGTTCCGATATACCCGAAGCCGTGGTTAATTATGTAGAACGGACTCAGAAAACCTTGGTTTTAAACAATGCCCGAGCCGAAGGGCTATTTACTTCCGATCCTTATATTGTCAAAGCGCAACCTAAGTCAATTTTATGTATGCCTTTAACTCAAAAAGGCAAAGAAAGTGGTATCCTTTATCTGGAAAACAAGGTAACTATCGGGGCATTTACAGTACAGCGCTTGGATGTCTTAAAACTGTTGTGTACTCAAGCCTCAATTTCTTTAGAAAATGCGGGTTTTTATGAGCAACTGCAAGACTATTCCTACAAATTAGAGGAAAAGAATGCGGCATTACAGGAATTGTCCGATCGCGAGCGGGAAAAAGCAGATCAACTCGCTGAATCTTTATATCAATTGCAACAAACCCAAGCACAATTGGTGCAAACTGAGAAAATCTCTAGTTTAGGGCAGTTGGTTGCTGGGGTTGCACATGAAGTCAATAATCCCGTAGGGTTTATTGCCGGGAATTTAACTCATGCCATTCAGTATGTTACGGAATTATTAGATTTGGTGAACCTTTATGAGCATTATCTTCCTAATCCTCCTGTAGAAATCTCCGAGAAAATTGCGGATATTGAACTCGAATATATTAAAGAGGATTTGCCGGAACTGCTCAATTCAATGATTGTAGGAACCGAGCGCATCAAAGATATTATGCAGTCGTTGCGGAATTTTTCTCGGGTAGATGCGGTGAAAAAACCGACGGATATTAATGCGGGACTGGATAGTACCTTGATGATTTTGACCGCGCGGTTAAAAGGAAAAGGCGATCACCCCGGAATGAAAGTCATCAAAGAATATGGAAATCTGCCCCAGGTAACCTGTTTTGGGGGACAACTCAATCAGGTCTTTATGAATATTATTGCCAATGCGATCGATGCGATCGATGAGATGACCCATCACCCCACCAAGGGTATAGATGCCGAGGCAGTCCCGCACCCTGCGCCTACGATTCGCATTTGCACAGAAGTAGCACAAGAGTCCGTGTTTATTCATATTGTTGATAATGGTAAAGGAATGCCCGAAGAGGTCCGCGATCGCATCTTTAATGCCTTTTTCACCACCAAACCCGAAGGCAAAGGGACGGGACTTGGAATGTCCATTAGTCAGCAAATCGTCGTCGAAAAACATGGCGGAAGTATCCGCTGTCTTTCTGCACTAGGACAAGGCACTGAGTTTATTATTCAAATTCCTTTAACTCCCCAAACCCAAAAAGTTGACCGCGAAGAAATTCGTTCTATTCAATCATCCCGATAGGAAAATTTTCTAAGATAAAAAAAGGGCTAAGTCAGAGGAATTAGTGTGGAATTTCTGGGGGAAGCCAGAGGAATTAATGCTTAACAGATGCAGGTGTTTTTACAATCAACTGATTGAAAATCTGGATTGATTCCCCCTTAAAAACGCCAATCGGTTGGGGGGATTAATCCAGATTTTTGCAATCCCTTTAATGAATCAAAACAAAAGGTCTACTCCCGAAGTTTATCCGGTTCCGACCTTATGTGGTTAAATAGGTGTAACGACCCAAACAACGCTCGTAATTTTGCAGCAATCGTTGAGATTCTTGGAGGGTAATATTCCCCTCTTTTAACGCTTGTTCCGTCTGCTTGCGGATACTTTCAATCATGTCTTCCGAATCGTATTGCACATAGCTGAGAACTTCTTTCATAGTATCCCCTTTGACCACGTGTTCGATTTCATAACCTTTCGGGGTCAGCTTAATATGGACGGTATTGGTATCCCCAAATAAATTATGCAAGTTGCCCATAATTTCCTGATAAGCCCCACTCAGAAACATCCCTAAATAGTAGGGTTCATCAGGTTTGAGGCGATGCAGTTCCAGAACGTGCTTGACATCAAGCAAGTCAATAAATTGGTCAATTTTGCCATCACTATCACAAGTCAAATCCGCGAGAGTGCCGCGTTCCGTGGGTTTTTCATCTAAGCGATGAATGGGCATAATTGGAAATAACTGGTCGATCGCCCAACTATCCGGTGCAGATTGAAAGACCGACAAATTAATGTAGTAGATGGAGGCCATAATTTTTTCCAAATCCTCCAAATCATCCGGGACATAATCAACATCCCGAACGATCGCCTGAATTTTCCCACAACAAGCCCAATAGAGTTGCTCGGCCCTGGCGCGTTCCCGCAAACTCAAATAACCGAAATTAAATAAGCTAATCGCCTCCTCTTTAAATTGGATGGCATCGTGATAGGCTTCCTGGTAATTTTCAGCTTTAATCGAGTGATAGGTATCTGACAGATTCCGCAGAATCAGATGTTCTTTTTCCGTACTCGGTTCTGGGGGTTGAATCGAGACATCACTGGTGCCGAGGACATTAAAAATTAATACCGACTGATGGGAGGCGATCGCCCGTCCACTTTCACTAATTAGAGTCGGCATGGAGACCTGACCTTCTTCACAGGCTTCCTTGACTTCCGCCACAATATCATTGGCGTAGTTTTGCATATTGTAGTTTTTGGAAGCATGGAAATTAGTTTTAGAACCATCGTAATCCACGCCTAAACCGCCACCGACATCCAAATACTTCATATTGGCACCCAACTTCGCCAACTCTACATAAATTTGACTGGCTTCGCGGATGGCATCTTTAACCTTGCTAATGGCGGAAATTTGCGACCCAATATGGAAATGTAACAACTGGAGACAGGAAAGCATATCAGCGGCAGCGAGTTGAGCCACCGCATGGATGATTTCGGGAATAGTCAGACCAAATTTAGCGCGATCTCCCGAGGAACCGCCCCAGCGACCAATCCCCTTGCTCATCAGTTTAGCCCGTACCCCGACGATCGGCTGAATTCCCAGATTTTTCGAGGCGGCAATCACCATTTCCACCTCTTCCAACTGTTCGATCACCACGATCGCTCGTTGACCCAGGCGCTGGGCTAAAATTGCTGTCTCAATGTATTCCCGGTCTTTGTAGCCATTACAAATCACCAGGGCGCCCTCAGTTTTGAGCGTCGCGAGGGCAATCATCAGTTCCGGTTTAGAACCCGCTTCCAGGCCAAATTGATGGGGTTGACCGAAGCGGACTAAATCCTCAATCAGGTGGCGTTGTTGGTTGCACTTCACCGGAAACACCCCGCGATAGACCCCGGGGTACTTGTAGCGCGCGATCGCTTTAGAAAAGCAAGCATTCAACCGCTCGATCCGGTCTTCCAAAATATCTGAAAAGCGAATCAGCAGGGGTAAATCGAGATTGCGCTGTCCGAGGGCCTGGACCAGTTCCAGCAAATCCAACGACCCGCCGCGATCGCCCCGGGGAGAGACCGTCACATGACCGGCAGCATTAATCGAAAAATAAGGCTCTCCCCAGCCTTTAATTCGATAGAGTTCCTCACTCTCCTCAATCGTCCAAGGTTGCGCCTGCTTAGAGGGATGCAACACAATTGGGGCGATCGCCCCTGACCCCCGGTCTTCCGTCCCGTTTCCATCCGTCGAGTGTTCCCCGAGGTTGGTCTCGGCGATATTTGGCTTAACTCCCATAATTTCTTCGCGGCCTTGCAACAACGCGCTCCCAGTCCATTCAATCGTTAATTTTTATCCCGCCACGGGATCTCATGCAGCGCTCCTCTTCCCTGGATTAACCGGGGTTAATCCGGCCTCAAATGGAAGAATACAATAGCGCTCTCATAACCGTGGATGTTAGCATATTGCACGAAAACTCGTGTATTTCAGATAACAGTGAACCGCTCAGGGGAGAAATTGCTTCAGCTTGCGACCTGGAGGAGGGAACGTTCTGAGATACCCTTAAAGGGTGATAGTTGTTAATCGTTAAGTGCTAGGAGATTGGTTTGGAACGGACATTTATCGCAATCAAGCCCGATGGAGTCCAACGCAAACTCATCGGGGAAATTATTCGGCGGTTTGAAGCCAAAGGGTTTACCCTGGTGGGACTGAAACTGATGAGCGTCCCTCGGGAGTTGGCCGAAAAACATTACGAGGTTCACCAGGAAAAAGCGTTCTTTCCTGGGTTAGTGAAATTCATTACCTCGGGTCCATTGGTGGCAATGGTATGGGAAGGAGATGGAGTAGTTTCCTCCGCTCGCAAAATCATTGGCGCAACCAATCCCTTAACGGCGGAACCGGGGACGATTCGCGGCGACTTTGGCGTGAGTGTCGGACGCAACCTGATTCATGGGTCCGATGCGATCGAAACTGCGGCCAAGGAAATTAGCCTATGGTTTACACCGGAAGAATTGGTCAGTTGGGATTCAGCAATGGCAGCTTGGCTTTACGAATAGAGGCGATCGCCCTTTTGATTTGCAAGCCGAGACCTTGAGACTCAAAAAACTAAGGGGTAAGAATTAAGAATTTCCCTGAGTGAATTCTTAATTCTTATCCCTTAGTCCTGAATGACTTCTCCAGCTTCCTGGATAGGAGCCACTGTCTCTGCATCGTGACTCGTGGCAGATTCAACGGCATTTTCCAGTTCAGTCTCGGGCTTTCTGAGGGAAAATCCCCAGATGAATAACACCACAATCGAGGAAATCAAGAACCATTCCGGTAGGAGGAAATCGGCGTCAAATACGCGCATCAGCAGACGCAATCCCACCAAGCCGACGGTAATATAACCGGCATCTTCCAGGTGTACATATTCGTCCAGCCAGCGGATAAATAACCCGGCCATAAACCGCAGCGCAACAATGCCAATGGTTGCACCCGTCACAATCAGCCAAATTTCTGAAGAAACAGCAATGGCAGTGGTGACACTATCCAACGAAAAGGCTAAATCGGTCATGGCAATAATGGGAATCGCTTGCCACAACGAATTATATTTCGGGCCAGTGCGCTGATTGTCTTCGCCTTCTGAAGACGTAAAATACTGAAAGACCAACCATAACAAATACAGCGCGCCTAGGAGCTGGAATTGCCAAAAGTTGATGACCCAGGTGGCGGTAAAAATCAGCGCTATGCGCAGGATAAAAGCAGCCAGTAACCCAAAATTGAGGGCCTGACGCTGAATTTTTGGTTCCGGTAATCCTTGGGCAATGGATGCTAGGGCGATCGCATTGTCTGCCGAAAGCACCGACTCCAACGCTACTAAAATCAGCAGCAGGAACCCTGTTTCAATTCCGATATTATGGGGATAAAAATCACTAAATCGCTCTAGCATTAACGAAAATTTTTCCTTGATAGCGGTCACGCAGGGAAACCGAGCCCATCATTGAGCCTTGATTTTTCCTCTTCTTGCCTTTGCGTCTCGAAACGCCCTCCTCTGAGGAGGGACTAGGGCCAGTAAAGCGCTCTGTACGAGTCGAGAGCAGTAGGCCAGTTGCGGCGACCTAGGTCAAAATGGGGTCAATCACTTGGCATCCAATGGTCAGCGGTCTTAAATCAGCTTAACCTTTTATTAGAAATTTCAGTGCACTGGATCTGCTGTTTCGCGGAATAAATTCGCCCTGATCCCCCGATGCGATCGCCCTTTTGACCCCCCAGAGCATCCCTACAGTCGGCAGCAGACAATCCGTGTGCTGGTTGAAAATGTTTGCTCATTTGCCCAAAATTCGGTCCAGAACCCCTATTTCTAAGCCGCTGTCCTATCTCTATGCCAACGCCCTCAGTTCTAGTAACTCTCCTAGAGAAACTGGGGTTTTTAGCTGACCCAGGAATCCCCAATCTGAGGCACTTATTTCCCCTGAGTGGTCCCCTTCCTGGAACGAGACGGAGTAAAATGGCAGGACTATTTGTTGCATATTGTAACAATGGGTTTCCTCACGGCACGAAATAGCCGACATTAGTTAAAAATATCCGAATATCAAGGAGGTCTGAATTTATGGGAATCTCTGAAACCCAAGTCCTAGTCGCACTCGTAATTGCGTTAATTCCGGGAATCTTAGCCTTCCGTCTGGCAACCGAACTTTATAAGTAAGGTTGTCCGAGTCCATCGGCTGAGGGCCGGTCAAGGACCCTTGCCTACCGTAAGGGGCTTTGACCGGCTTTTGATGAGGGAGTCTATGTCCCCAAATTAATGCCCGACAACAAAAGAGCTAATCAAGATCCCCTAAGCCAGTTAATCTGGGGGATGATTTGAGAATTAAGTAATAGTTTGTAAGCATTTTTGAAAAAAAGTCTTAAGGTAGGCGGTTGAAATCTAAACAAGGGAGTAGAATTCAGGTGGGATACGCGCTCGTCCTGCTGCGCAACCACCCAGCCCGGTTTAGATCCGGTCAATGCTTTTTTTTGAATTGAAACTGATATTTCAGGCAAGGTAAGGGATAGTCACTCTCATGAATGCAATTCAACCCTCAACGCCCCATTTAATACCTGTGGAAACGCGACGTCCAAAGAGACGCGGGTTGTCGCAACAGAACCAACGCCGACATCTTTACCGAGCGATCGCCGCTGAAACTACGGTGAAGTTAGTCGTCAATGCTGTTCTTTCGGTGGTTGCGGTTTCAGCGGTGATCACCCTGCTTCCGTATCAACAGTCTCGGCAGCAGGATTTACAGGATATTCGCGCTGAAGTCAGCCATGTTGAAACCCGGGTGAATCGCTTGCAAGCTGAACTGCAACGGTTAATGGCGCCGGAACAAGCAACGAGTATTATGGAAGAACACAGCTATCGGGTTGATCCCAATAAAGTGCAAATTGTGATTGATAAATAAGCCGATCGCCCCCGTGAAGCGTTAACCCTGGAACTGGGCTGGTATGGCGACAGGTAAAAGTAGGCTTTCAAACATAGCATAACCCTGGCATCTTTTGCCGGTTATGCTTCTCTCACTGTTTTTGCCTTAAGAAGTAGGATATAGGGCGATGATTCACACTCTAGCTTAGGAATTGAGCGGGGTATCGGAAGACCCAATCAGTTCATGAATCCAAGTTTGGACTAGCGATCGCAACCGGGTGGAAACCTCAGTGGATGAAGCGGTAGATTTGGGCAGAAACTCCAACGCCCGTCGATAGTCCGCGATCGCCGCATTCCATTCTCCCATCACATGATAGGTCCGGCCTCGTTCCGCAAAAATATGCCCTTCAATTTGCCCGAGTCCTAACGCTATCTCAAAATTCTCGATCGCCAATTCATAGATCTCCATTTCCCGCAAGGTGATCCCCTGATTAATCAGCGCCCGTACATTAAACGGATTCAGGTCAATCGCCATGTCGTAATCCAAAGTCGCTTCTACCCGCAACCCTAATGCCGCATAGCAGTTACCGCGATTGTTGTAGGCTTGGGAGAGTTGAGAATCGAGCGCAATGGCCTGGTTATAATCCTCTAGGGCTTTCTCATATTCACCCCTTTGGAAATACATCAATCCCCGATTGTTGTAGTCAATGGCACTGGCGAGATTCTGAGAGACTAACGAACTCAGCAGCGCGATCGCTCCCGCATAGTCTCCCCGTTGAACCGTCAAACTCGCTTGTTGACGTAACTGCTGCGGGGATAACCCTTGGGACCCCAACGCTAACCCGCTGGGGGAAGGGCCTTCCCAGGTAGACCGGCGTTGGCGTTTGCCCCGTGCAGGACCCTTGACCAGACCGGAGCCTTGATTCGCCAAAGCGGAATCCGGAGTGCAGGGATAGCTATTTCTATGTTGCTGATGACCAAAAAAGCCAGGGTTCATACTGTTTCATCCTCTTCCATAACCCACTAGACTCACCTTACCGAGGTCCTCTCCAAGTTGGCTTTGCGGATGTGTCACTTTTTAATCCGGATGGAGCGTCCCGGGGAGGGAGTGCGACTTGTCCGAGTCAAACCGGCGTCTATCACTCCCGAACGGGTTAAGGCGATCGCCTCTAAACCAGGGATTTTAAATCCATTAAAGGGTTCAGACCCTTAAACCGCCTCCGATGGTTCACATTTGAGCCATGACGGCCCCTGCCCCATTCAATCGGGACAACCACCCCACCTTAGTGGACACCCGCCACCACCTTGGGATCAATCAGTAAGTCCAATGCCGCTTGATATTGGCGATCAAACTCTGTTGCCAAGCGATCGCGTGATATCGGATCTAATGCAACTTCTTTATCCGGAACGATCCCCAACTTATGGATATCCCGGTGATTGGGTGTTTCGTACTTCGCCACGGTTACCGCTAATCCCGAACCATCGGCTAAATCAAATAGGGACTGAATCAACCCCTTCCCAAAGGTTTTTTCTCCCACCAACAAGGCACGTCCATTATCCTGTAGAGCACCGGCCAGAATTTCACTGGCGCTGGCAGTCCCGCGATCAACTAACACCACTAAGGGATCATTGGTCAGTGCTTCATCCATCGCTTCAAAGCTGCCGACTATGCCTTGCCGGTTCACTGTATAGACTATAGTACCTCCATTGAGCCACAGTCGAGCAATTTCTATCCCCGCTTGTAACAGACCGCCCGGATTGCTACGCAGATCGAGAATGTAAGCATCCGCCCCTTGCTCCTCAAATTGCTGCACAGTCTGGGCAATTTCTGTTGCTGCATTGGCGTTGAACTGACTCAGACGAATGTAACCGACGGAACGACCATCGGGGGTTTGCTGTAATTTTGAGTCAACGGGGTTCAAAGCAATCAATTCCCGGACCAAAGGAACCTCTTCAACCGCTTGAGTTTCTGCTCGTCTAATGGTGAGGGTGACGGTGCTGCCAATGGGCCCGCGCATTCTAGCTGCCGCTTCATCTAAGGTTAGACCTACCGTAGAGATGCCCTCAATTTCCAGAATGCGATCGCCCGGGAGCAATCCCGCTTTTTGACCTGGAGAGCCATCAATTGGAGCAATCACAGCGACAGTTCCCGTTTCCTCATCTAAAGCAATTTGTAAACCCACCCCCGTTAACTCGCCGGAGGTATTTACTTGTAAACTTCGATACTGATCGGGTTTTAATAATCGGGTAAAGGGGTCATCCAAACTCGCGAGCATTTCTTGAATCTGCCCATAAGTTTCTTCGCGATTTTTTAGGGGATGTTTTAGTGCCTTTTGCCGCACGAACCACCAATTTTGATGGTTAAAGCTCTCATCTACATAGGAGTAGTTCACGATCCGCCACGCTTGCGAAATCAACTGCTGCTCTTCGCTCAGGGCATAAGCCTCTGGCGTCCACCAGCAACAGGCAAGGGTAAATTGCAAGACCAATAACAGCCCTACTCGGAATACTCGTTTTGCCATAATGCCGATTTTGAAAGGTTGATCAAAGCTTATATCAAATTTATCAGTCTCAATAGATGAGCTAAAGGTAACCCAGTTTAGGGGATTTGGCTATCTAGCAAGGGGAAGGTTGACAAGAAAGGGCTTCGCTGCGATCGCCCTTTTGATCACTCTCCACCCCCTCGGGACGGAACTCGATATTGGCGATCGCCCCGAGGGAGACATTCAGCAAGAGAATCAGAATTTGAACCCGGTAATCTGGATCCCCAACTCCTCAAGTATGGATCCCCGGACTGGGCGATCAGGCCACTTGATCCGGAGCTTTTCTCATAAAACTAGCCCCCACCTACAAGGCAGATACCCCCCAATCCCTTGTACAGAAGGGCCAAGGGGAAAGGCATTAGCCGTGATCGCCAAAGGGACTTAGATTTATGAAAATAGTGTTTAGATTATGTTACATTTTGGAAGAAACGCATTAATCTTTTCGGAACGCTTGCTGCAATGTTTTCCAAAGAAGTAACGAACTCCAAAACATACCAGTGGTTTGAAGAGCGCCTCGAAATTCAGGCGCTTGCTGAGGACATCACCAGCAAGTACGTCCCTCCCCATGTCAATATCTTCTACTGCTTGGGTGGGATTACGCTAGTCTGCTTCCTGATCCAATTTGCCACTGGGTTTGCGATGACCTTCTATTATCGCCCCACCGTTACCGAAGCCTTTTCCTCCATCCAGTACCTGATGACTGAGGTCAACTTCGGCTGGCTCATTCGTTCCATCCATCGCTGGTCCGCCAGTATGATGGTCCTGATGATGATTCTTCACGTGTTCCGAGTGTACCTAACCGGCGGTTTCAAAAAACCTCGGGAACTCACCTGGGTCACCGGGGTGATCTTAGCCACGATTACCGTCTCCTTTGGCGTAACCGGCTACTCTCTGCCTTGGGATCAAGTGGGTTACTGGGCTGTTAAGATCGTTTCGGGAGTCCCTGAAGCAATCCCCGTGGTTGGTTCTACGATTGTAGAACTCCTGCGTGGTGGGACCAGTGTTGGTCAAGGCACCTTGACTCGCTATTACAGCTTGCACACTTTCGTGTTGCCTTGGCTGATTGCCGTGTTCATGTTGCTGCACTTCTTAATGATTCGCAAGCAAGGTATTTCCGGTCCCTTGTAAAGAGATCCTTGTTTTACATTCATCACCCTGCGATCGCTGTATCCTTTTAGCAATTGCAGCCCAGACCTGCCGACCTTAACAATAAGGAGAGGATTCTCAAAGATGTCTATTTTGAAAAAGCCGGATCTGAGCGATCCGAAGTTGCGGGCGAAATTGGCAATGGGGATGGGCCATAACTATTATGGCGAACCCGCTTGGCCTAATGACCTGCTGTATGTCTTCCCCGTAGTTATTCTCGGGACGATCGCCCTGTGTGTTGGATTAGGTGTTTTAGACCCCGCAATGGTCGGAGAACCTGCTGACCCCTTTGCGACGCCCTTAGAAATTCTTCCCGAATGGTATCTGTGGCCTTCGTTCCAGATGCTGCGGGTTGTTCCTAACAAACTGTTAGGAATTGCATTGATGGGTTCGATTCCGCTTGGTTTGATGTTGGTTCCCTTTATCGAGAATGTCAACAAATTCCAAAACCCCTTCCGTCGTCCTCTGGCGACGGCAGTGTTCCTGTTTGGAACTTTGTTCACTATCTGGTTGGGAGTCGGCGCAATCATGCCGATCGACAAGTCTCTGACTCTCGGTTTATTCTAAATTTTTCCTGGTTCAATTCCCTGATAAATATAGACGCCCTTGTTCTCAGCTGTGCAGTTGTACCGCTGAGATAAAGCAGGGGCGTCTTTTGACATTTTATGGGGAAAAAGCCTACCAGGTCGATACTCTAAAGGTTAAAAACGGGGTTTTTTGTCCCTGATTTTTACAACAAGTAGACCGATGGTAGAGCAGGGTAACGGATCTTGAGCTTATCCCTTTTCTCCGGTGTCGTGCGATCGCCATTCGTCAATCGTAAACTCTAAAGTTTGACCCTGGGAACTGCCAAATTTTAATAAAATCCCTGATTCTAATTTCACTTCCTGATGGTGGACTTTTTGCCACCCATTATTACTTTTAATCAAAGTCCCGTACCGAGAAAAATCCCGCAGAAAATAAGCCGGAACTGAACCGGTCCCAGACATATCTCGATAAAAAATTTCGGCGTGTCGTTGAGAAACCCACCGTTCCTGAATCACCAGATCGTTTTGAGACCGCCGCCCCACGCGCATGAGGCCCCCCCGAATCGGCCAGACTTGATTGCTGATATCGAGCGATCTCAAATAAGCCAGACTAATTAAAGGTCGAATCCCCGAGGGTGTGTTTTCTGGCAATTCCGTCTCCAGATAGTCCAGGGGTTGGATTAATTCACCATTAAACTCGGGATGCATATAGAGGACCGGCAAGGTCCAAGCAGGTTGATTGAATTTATAAACGGTTAATAATTGTTGTCGGGCGACTGCTACAGCGCGATCAATGGACATTCGGTCCGCTAGGGCGCTGGTAAAGGCTTGAATAAAACTTAACGCTTCTTCATCAGTAATCGAGTCGCGCATTCCCAATACGGCGGGGACGCCATGATGAATCAGGACCTCCGCTAGACTACTGCGGGGAATCGCTTGTCCATCCTGGCGATCGCTTTGGGCACCCCAACAGGCATTAAACACGGCTAATGTTACTTCTGAGCGGACCAGCACTTGAGCCAATTCCGTCCCACTCAGGGGAGTTCCTGTTCTTAATAATAACTGACCCCCCGCAGGCGCACAGATGCCGTGACCCGCATAAAAGAAAATATTATAGTTTCCCGTTTCCAGCTTTTCGATTAGATCGCTGGGAGTGGGTTGAATTAAGGTATCCACATGGCAGGATACTGGGAGGATATTATCCCCAGAGTTCCGGTGGCGATCGCTCTGTTCCAGCACCTGCGCTAGGGCAACAGCTTCTTTTTGCAGTTCCAGCCGGTTTTCTGCCTGGGAGGAATCACCGGGGGTTTCCACTTCTTCCCCTAAGACTAATAAAATTTTTAAAGCTTGTCGCGTGGAACGAATCGCTAGGGGGTCTACATCACTGGTAGTCCGGCTAAATCGTAATTGGGGATTGAGGCAAATGGTGGGTTTACCGGGACGGGGTTGCATCAGTTCCCAAGGCAATGCAATCAGTTCAGGGTCCCGAATTTCTAACTGGATCCGCAGGGGTCGGTCCTGACCCATTGCAATTCCCATGCTTTGGGCGTAGCTATTTTGAAGCGCTTCCCCAAACAGCCATTGCCAAAGCTGGAGTCCTAACTGCTGCATGAGTCGGGCACTGTAACTGGCGGGAGACTGACTGTTACTAGGGTTGAGCAGGGACAAGGCATGGTCTTGGGAGGAAGCTTGCAGATTCCAGACTGAGGGCAAGGGCTGTAGGGAAAAGAGTTGATGCCACGCTTGCCAAGTTTGGGTGAGGGTATCGGGCCAGGGACAGTCATAATGAACGTAGCCACCGGGATAGGGGGCTTTCAGTACCCAGATGGCAAAGTGTTTGGCATCTGAGTTGGTATTTAATGGCGCGATCGCGATGCTCAGGCAAGGAATCTCAGACCAAGACATTCAGAACACTGGCTCTAATGTGAAAGGGGCTTTTTACCAGTGTATCTGTTCTCGGGTGATGATGTTACATTCCGGGATATTCGCTCAGGATTACAGCAATATCCCCCGCCCTTGGTGATGAAAGGGTGTGATCCAGTGTTGGATTAACCCGATCAAGGCGATCGCGGGGGATAGACCGATTATCAAGATTCTGTCCCAAGATGGAGAACCACCCCGGGAGTTGAAGACAGGGGAATACTTGGCCCAATGAGGTTGCCATCCCTTTCCAAAAGTGTTGACCCTGAATTAAAGTTGAGTGCAAGATAATTAAAATAACACCCCCGGTGATTTATGCCGAAAAATTTTCTAATTCAGAGACGGCATAACGGGCGATCGCCAAACTTAGGCGGGCTTTTTCAATTTCCGACAAGTTTGACCAGGTTTTTTGGCTAATGGTGGTTACGGTGGAATCCAGGGACTCGCCTCGCATGGCGTAGGCAAAGGGTCGGGCTAAAACCTGTAAGTCTTCCGGAGTCCACTGCGGTAGCAGTTCCGTGACGCATTGGACGAGTCGTTGAGCGATTGAGGTTTCGCCAGAGGTTAGGGTTTGAGCGCGATCGGCGATCGCCTCTAACCAGCTAGAAGGCACTTGGGTCCCAAACTTTTGCAGTAAAGCCGCTCTAACTTTCTCCATTACGGAGGTTTCTGAGGGATGGGTGGCCCAGAGTCTCTCGAAAGCGGCGATCGCTGTTTGAGCTTGAGGTACAAACTCAGCTTCGTCGGTCAACCACAAGGGCGAAATTTCTGCTTCTACGGTGGAAAAATACGCTTCAGTATCAATCCCAGTGGGGTTCCAAGGGTAAGGAACTTCTACCTGGTCTAGTAGCTCTAAGAGTTCTAACTCCAGATGAGATTGATAATATTCTCCACATTCAAGATCACGGGGTTGATTTGCCATGAATGATGCTCCTGGTCAGTGCATGGATGGATTTACTTTCATATCGTTAGCTACAATAGCGCTTCTGTCCGTTCCGCAATCGAGGAGGGGATCGCTAGATGAACATGATTCTTCTACCCCTTAACTTTGCCTTTTCCTTGCTTTACCTTTCTTCACAAAATCGGTAATTTGGGGTTGAATTCAGGCTTGAAAAGGGTAAATTTTGAGGCGAGAAAAAACCTTAAAACAATTTGAATAGAGATTAAACGCCCAATTGTGCGGAAAAAAGACCGATGATGAGGGGGGATTCAGGGGAAGTGTTTTGGAGCGGGCAAGAGTGGCGATCGCCCGGGTTGAGGTTCAACAGTCAATGGGTTTTAGAACCTTCTCAAACTCCCGCACAAATTCTGTAACTTCTCTAGTCTAGCATGGAATAATTAAACCCTTGTAGGCGGGCATGACTGACGCCCTTTAAGTAAGATCCGAGCCGAAACGGCTCAAACGGGTCCCCGCTTCCTCATCCTAAAAATACAAAATGCTCGTTCTTTCTCCTGAATTGCAAAACAAACTGGCAACCCCGCTCAAAATTGGTAACCTTACGGTTAAAAGTCGAGTCTTGCAATCCCCCTTATCCGGGGTGACGGATTTAGTCTTTCGTCGTCTGGTGCGTCGCTATGCACCGGAGTCCATGATGTACACCGAAATGGTGCAAGCGAGCAGTTTGCGCTATTTGCAGGAGGTTCCCAAAATTATGGAGGTGGACCCGAATGAACGACCCATTAGTATTCAACTGTTTGACTGTCGCCCAGATTTTTTAGCGGAGGCGGCAGTGATGGCGGTGGCAGAAGGGGCCGATACAGTTGATATTAATATGGGCTGCCCGGTGAATAAAATTACCAAAAATGGCGGGGGTTCTTCGTTGTTGCGCGACCCCAACACTGCCGAGGCGATCGTCCGTGCAGTTGTCAACGCGGTATCGGTTCCCGTCACGGTAAAAACCCGGATTGGTTGGTCTGATCAAGAGATTAATATCCTTGATTTTGCTAAAAGAATGCAGGATGCGGGGGCAGCAATGATTACCATTCATGGCCGGACTCGGGACCAAGGGTATCATGGAAGTGCCAAGTGGGACTGGATTCGCCGGGTTAAGGAGGTCCTCTCAATTCCAGTGATTGGGAATGGGGATATTTTTTCGGTGGAAATGGCGGTACGTTGTTTGGAGGAAACGGGGGCTGATGGGGTGATGTGTTCCCGAGGGACTTTGGGGTATCCGTTTTTAGTGGGAGAAATTGACCATTTCCTGAAAACTGGGGAGGAGTTGTCTGCACCCACTCCCATTCAGCGATTGGAATGTGCGAAAGATCATTTACGGGGGTTGTGGGAGTACAAAGGCGATCGCGGAGTCCAACAGGCGCGAAAGCATTTGACTTGGTATGTGAAAGGGTTTTACGGTGCTGGAGAACTCCGGGATCAGTTAGCTAGAGTGGAGTCAGTGGACCAAGGATGCGAGCTAATTGATCGCGCGATCGCTCAACAACAAAGGTGGATAATGGATAATTGATAATGGTCATGGGTCATTTTCTCATTGCCCATTATCCATTATTCATTCTCCATTATCAATTATCTCTTATCCCTTGCCCTGAGTTAATCGGCGGCATTGCTCAAGCGTCGCAGATTCAGCACATCACTGATTTGGCGAATTTGGTTAAAGGTGCGTTCGAGTTGGTGGCGATCGCAAATATCGATCCCCAGTTCGATGGTTGCTGGTTTACCCATATAGGTTTTCACGTTGGCGCTGCGGACGTTGACATTGTTATCTTTTAATCGAGATAAAATGTCGTTAAGTACCCCAACGCGATCGAGCACTTCGATGGAAATTTCCACGGGATAGCTTGGACGACGGCCCTCTGAGCAATCGGTGGGATTCCAGTTGACGGGGACGAGGCGATCGCCGGGAATTCCATCCACGTTGGAACAGCCTTGGCGATGAATGGAAATGCCGCGATCGCCCCGGGTAACAATGCCAATAATGGCTTCTCCGGGGATCGGTGTACAACATCGCGCCAGATGATAAACCAATCCTTCGACTCCGGCGATCGGGTGTTTCCCTTTCGTGGATGCCGGGGGAAGAGAGGCCCTGACGGTGACTCCGGGGAGTAACAAGGGCTGAGTTTGGGCTAAGGTTTGGCGATCGGTGACTTCACCTCGTAGGCGATGCACCACTTGATTGAGAGTCAGTTCCCCATATCCAACTGCCACGAGTAAATCCTCTACACTGTGGTAATTGCAGCGTTGAGCCACTTGCAGCATTTGTTCCGATTTGAGCAAAGATTCAAATCCATTTTTGCCCAGTTCTTTTTCCAACATATCTCGACCCCGTTGGATATTTTCTTCCCGATGCGATCGCTTGTACCACTGGCGAATT
>CBFGOM010000071.1:0-29588 GCA_965650385.1 uncultured Oscillatoriaceae bacterium | reverse complement strand
CCTGCAAAAAATTCAGCTTTGCGGGAGGCGATCGCCAAAAAAATTTTGGATATTGGCTTAGAAATGGACTGTCCTTTTGCCGAAGCCAAAAAATTAGGCATTGATTTCACTCCGGAAACCGCTAGAATGTTTAGTCCAGAGGTATTAAACTCTTATTTTATCACCCTTTACGACTATTTACAAGTCATCGAACAACGCTTATTTTCCTCCGGACTGCATACCCTAGGAGAACCTCCCAATACAGAGGCATTAAAGTCTTATCTCGATGCCTATTTTGACCAAGACTTGGATGAGGAACTCGTAGAAGAACTTGCCACAGGTAAAAATACACAATCCCTCTCTCAACTCATCCCTAATTCTGATGAAGCCCTACAAATTTGCCAATTATTAATGCAAACCTCTGATGAAATGACCAACCTTATCCGAGGATTAAATGGGGAATATATTCCCCCTGCACCGGGTGGAGATTTATTACGCGATGGACCAGGAGTCTTACCTACCGGACGGAATATTCATGCCTTAGACCCCTATCGAATGCCTTCCCCTGCTGCTTACAGCCGAGGGCGAGAAATTGCCCAAAAAATCATAGCCCAACATCTGGAAGAAACCGGAAAATATCCCGAAACCGTCGCTGTCATGTTATGGGGATTAGATATTATCAAAACCCGGGGAGAATCTCTAGCCATTCTATTAGAATTAGTAGGGGCAGAACCCATCAAAGAAGGAACCGGACGGATTGTCCGCTATGAACTCAAACCTCTACAGCAAGTAGGACATCCCCGGATTGATATTTTAGCTAATCTCTCCGGTATTTTTCGAGATAGCTTCGTCAACATTATAGAATTGCTGGATGACTTGTTTTTACGCGCCGCTGAAGCAGAAGAACCGGCTGAGCAAAACTTTATCCGGAAACACGCTTTAGCTTTAAAATCCCAGGGAATCGAGAATGTTTCTGCCCGGTTATTTTCTAACCCTGCCGGAGATTTTGGGTCTTTAGTGAATGACCAAGTTATCGATAGAAATTGGGAATCCGGCGATGAATTAGCCCAAACTTGGGAAAGTCGAAATGCATTTAGTTACGGACGAAAAGACAAAGGCAAAGCGCGTCCCCAGGTGTTGCAACAGTTACTTAAAACGAGCGATCGCATCGTCCAAGAAATCGATTCTGTCGAATATGGACTCACCGACATTCAGGAATATTATGCCAATACCGGCGGATTAAAACGCGCCGCCGAAAACCAAAGTGGGAAAAAAGTAACTGCCAGCTTAATTGAAAGCTTCTCTAAAGATACCACACCCCGCAAATTAGAAGACCTATTACGCTTAGAATATCGCACCAAACTCCTCAATCCAAAATGGGCGCAATCAATGGCAAATCAAGGGTCTGGTGGTGCGTATGAAATCTCCCAACGGATGACAGCTTTAATCGGGTGGGGAGGGACCGTGGATTTTAAAGATAACTGGGTATATGATGGCGCATCAGAAACCTATGTTTTTGACTCGGAAATCGCAGAAAAACTCCGAAAAGCTAATCCTGAAGCATTCCGCAATATTGTAGGAAGAATGCTAGAAGCTCACGGACGGGGTTTTTGGAATCCAGACGTAGACAAATTAGAAAAGCTGCAAACCTTATATGCCTTAACGGAGGATGACATCGAAGGAGTTACCGTGGCATAATAGGCTTAAATCTCAGCCAAACCCACCATTACCTTAAAGTGATGACCGAAACTTTAGGGTAATGATGACAAGGACTCATTAATGTTGTTGGATGCCGATCATGAAATCTGATACAATAAATGATGTTTTCAATGGAATTATCTCTCTAATCCAGGTGATAATTTGGCCTGCTTTTGCGTTTTTTTTCATAACTTACTTTGGAGATTCTTTAAAGACAATCCTGAACAATCTTAGCGAATTAACCTTAAAAGCAGGGCCATCGGGAGTGGAGGCGTCCCTTACCCGGCAACTGGAGTCAGCAGCAATGCTGGGTGCAGCATCAGGACAAAAAAAATCGAGTCCAGAGTCTTCATATAGCGGTGAAGATGGCGATGCTAATCATGAATCTCGCAAAATTATTCATGCGATCGCCCGTGTTTCTGACCCTAAAATTTCGGAAGAATTACTGACCAAAAAGGTGCTATGGGTGGATGACTGCTGGGAACAGAATACTTATGAGCAAAAAGCCTTAGAAGTCTTAGGGGTTCAATGTAGTTTTTCGCGGAGTACCGAAGAGGCGATCGCCAAGATAAAAGCGAGTCCCTATCATGCAGTCATCTCAGATATTAAACGTCCCCCGGACGATCTCGCCGGTTACACCCTACTCGAAGAACTCCGGCGATTGGGCTATTATATGCCCTATATCCTCTACGCTGGCACTATCCTCCCGGAACACCAAAGCGAAGCGAGGAGACTCGGTGCAAAGGGTTGTACCACCCAACCTACCGAACTCTTTGAAATGGTCATTTCGGGGTTAATTGGCGATCGCAATTAACCCCGAGACTCCGGACTCAACTCCCCACCTCTGATTCTTAGTGGACTCAGCAGTAAAATGCTCACCGACCCAAAACAATAGATACACCCTAATTCCAGACCGTTTGTCTACTTAAACCCAGCCCAAACTATTAACATAATACCCAATTCCTTCATAGTTGTATTGCGGTAACGTATCTATCACCACATCTCGTTCTAAGTCTGAAGGCGTATAAAAGTGAGTCCCGGTTTGGGTATTAAAAAACCGATAGAGAGGCGTTGTTCCCACTTCCGACTGCATATAAGCAGAGTAAGCCACTCCCTCATAATTATACTGCGGCAAATCCCGCAACACTTGATTCCGTTCCAGTTCAGAAATGGTAAAAAAGTGCGTTCCCGTTTGCGTATTAAAAAAGCGGTGAACGCTAGAAGTCTCTGAATTCGGGACAGGTGCCGCAAAAGAAGGTCCTTCGTAACGATATTGCGGTAACGTATTCTGGACATTATCCCGTTCCAGTTCCGAAGCCGTATAAAAATGAGTCCCGGAAAGGGTATCGAAAAAGCGGTATATCGCCTGTCGCTGACGTGGACCCGTAAGCCAATCTGTAGTTGGTTCAGAGTCCTTTAAGGGGGGTAGATTGGGCAGGGGTGGTGGTTCAATCTCAATAGGGGGAAGCGGGGGAAGAGGAGGGTTGCCTACCGGAGGTGGAGACGTTGGCGGTTCAACTGTGGCAAGTTCTCGCGTGGGTTCTCCCGTCGGGTCCAATTCTTCCCCAAACCATAACACCGCATACCCCTTGTAAATCCCAACCCCTAACGCATTCCATTGAGTCTGACTCCAGTCCCCATTGGGGCCAGGTTGATTGAGAATCACTTGTCGATGTCCAGCAGTGCTATTTTTCCAGCTATCGAGGGCCGTTTCTGCGGTCATATCAGTGTCACCAAACCCCGGATACCCAGTCACATTTTCATATCCTCGACCCGGATACCCGGTATTCAAGCGTTGAGGTGCATTCCACATTACCTCTCGGTTTCCCGAATAGGACGCATCACTCCAATCATGGGTGACTCGTCCAATATTTTCTGCCAGATCCAAAACTCGCCGATTGGCAACCAGAGTCAATGCTTTCGAGGCACGAATTGGAGGCAATCCATTGTCAGTGCGATATTGATTGACGAGATTAAACAGTTTCACCTCTTCGGGTTGCAAATTATCTCCTTCCGATGGAGCATAGATATCAATCACCATATTTCAATCCTCTTTGTTTGACGGTTCTATTTTGATTACTAGGGAAACCGCGGTTAAATTATGCGCACACAGGAGGGACGGATGATTGAATATCAAACCCTTCTTCTCAAGGGAGTTTAAACGACTCAACCCTCGGCCTGAATGACAGTCGAGAGTGCTTCAAAGTCAGGAATCCTGACTTGACACCCAGTTTTGGTAAATGTTATGCTCAGGGCTACATTTAACAAATTAGGCCTTGTGCTGAGTTAACCCAATTGGATTCAACTCTAAATGACTCGCATTGCTCTTGGGAGCTTTTATGATGAATTTTCAACAAATTATGCGCATCAATTTCCTCAAACCTCTAGGATTGGCGGTTCTGGTGAATGGGGTGAGTTTATTCACAGCAGATCGTTTGTTACAGTCGCAATCTCTCCCCCTAGATGCGGACGCGCAAGCAGTATTAGCAGCCTTAAATATTCCGGTAGCTGTGCCAACTTACCTCCCCAATGGCTTTAGTCTCTCTCAAATACAAGTGAATTACTGTCCGGCTGATGTTTCCCAAGGCGGAGACTGTCGAAACGGCTCATCTTATCAAATTATCTATCGAAATTCAAACAGGCATTGTATCCTGGTTGAAGCCATTGGGGGAGGATTAGGCGGTCCAGATAGCCAGTTTCATTATACTACTCAAACGGCTTTGCTAGGAGAGGTTGATATTCGGTTTGGTGACAATTCAGGAGAGAGGATATCCCCAACTCGTGAGCAATTAACGGTTCCTCAACCAAATCTATATACTTTTCCTGAAGCAGCCAATTTGGAGAGTTCTCCGTTTTATGGAGTGCGCATGGAAGAAACCCGCTATTCATGTAGTCAGAATACCAGCATTTCGCCCCTAGAGTTTGAGAGGGTTCTCCAATCTTTAGTATTAGTGAACTAAGGAGATAAGAAATTGAGTTTCTAATCGCAGGACTGATTGGCCCCAGAATTTCATTGTGAGATCTTACCCTATAGATTACCAAGGACTACCAATAGTGATAAATCCGGACCAATAATAAGGGTGAGAAAGGTCCATTCCATTCAAATGTTCTAATTCCTTCGGCAAGGCGATCGCTGCATCAGAACCCACCAATTGTCCCCCTTCAAACCGGACCTCCCCGCGCAACAGTTGCAGTTGTGCGCGGCGTAACCCTTCCGCACGAATGGGGGCCGATCGCAACTGCTGATACAATTCGCTCATCAACCCTAACGTTGCCTCATCATTCACATACCACACCGAGGCGATCGCTGACTTCACCCCGGATTGCACTGCTAACCCAGCAAATCCTAACTCTGACTGTTCATCTCCTACCGCAGTCCGACAGGAACTCAACACTAATAATTCTACTTCGGGGTCACTCCATCGTAACTCCTTCATCTCAGGAAACTCAACCCGTTTATCCCACAATTGGATATAAGAATTTTCAGGATTACCCGGTTGAAAATCTGCATGAGTTGCTAAATGAATCATCTGAAAATCACCCGAATTTCCGCGTTGATTCAGAGTATTAAAGGTAAATGCTTCGTTTAAAAATACTTCACCGGGCCAACAGTTATTTTGGTTTGCCTGATTGGTACAAATAATGCTATTTAATTCGACTTCCACTGCCGGTAACGGGGGTAAATCATCAAACTTGCTTGAACCCATTGCCAACACTCGCTCATTTTTTAAATTCGTATAGCGAGGTTGAGTTAAACTAAAACTAGGAACTAAGGCCATACTGTAATCTTCAATCAAGAAATTCTCCCCATTATGCAGTGCTGCAAAGGGAATTGAACGCAATCCCGCATCGGGAATAAACACGAGATTTTGAATCCCCCGTTCTTTTAATGCCGGTTCAATGGGTTCAAGCACTAATTGATGTAATGCTTGAGCGGTTTCTAAATAATTATCTGTAAACTGGAGTTTAAAATCAGTGACTTGAGTTCGTAAGTCCACGGCCAATTTTTCCACCAATTCGCGATACGCTTCGGGGATTTGAAAGCGCAGGGGTTCTTCAACTCCCGTTACCACAAACAACTCGACGGGATCTTCGGGATGGGGGTCACAAGGCGATCCTAACTCTTTTTCCCAGGTGTGATCGCCACGGTCCTCTTCCAGGCGATCGCTTGTGGGACAAAGTAGTGCTGAATTTTCCTTAAAATCCTTGCGTCCAAACATGATATAAATCACTGCTGTTTTGACTTCAGTGATTTCCTCCGTTTCTCGGAGCACTTCCTGGATTTCATCCAGAGATAACAGTTCAAGGCTATCATCAGGATAGTCAAAATAGGCCATATACTCCCGAGAAAACGCTTCTTCCAGGGTCATAATTTGGGTATCCAACTTGAGGGGTGCGATCGCCACTTCTCTCCCATCATTAGAACCTTGAGGAATGTCTATCTGAAGAGAACTTTCTACTGTAGAAATCGGTAAACCTTCCACAATTACCGCAGTCGGTTCAGGGTCTGGTGTAATTGCAGTCGGTAGAGTTGCACTAACTACAGGTTCGGGTTCTAAGAGAGGTGAGAACAGCGGGAGACTTGGTGCAGAATAAACAGTGAGAATCGGTTCCGGTGTAATCGCTGTTGGCGGTGTAATTCTTGGCGTGAGGACGGGTTCCGGTTGCCGCAAACGGTCATTCACTGCCGGTTCCTGCGGAATTTTTGGTGTTATGGCAGGTTCCGGTGTTGCTGCTGGTGTGACTACAGGTTCCGGTGTAGCAATGGGTTCCGCTGGGACAATTGCCGGGGAGGTGGGTTCCGATACCCCTGTCGGTTCTGATGCGGGTTCCTCTGGAAGTGTCTCTGGGAGAATAGGATTTTGAGAGGTTGTCGGGGTCCGTCTCGGTACTGGTGCAGGTTCCGGAGTAGGTGCAGGTTCCGGAGTGGGTGCAGGTTCTGGAGTGGGTGCAGGTTCTGGAGTGGGTGTGGGTTCCGGTGGAGGTGTAACATCATCCGTTGTAATCGTAATATTTCCCCGAGTAAAAGAATCTGGAAACACTTCCCCAAGATTCAGGATAGATGTTCCCGTGAGTATCACATCGGCAGTCCCATTCGCCGTAGGATTACCAATTTCAAACCCAGCAACTGGATCCCCAGCTTTCCCTCCCGCGTGATTCAGGGTGATACTCCCGCCACCCGTTCCTCCAGCAGTGGAAATACTAGCAAATCCCGTGGGAGAATAGTCACTGGCAAAGGAACGTAGCGCACGGAAAAATCCACCGGTGGTTTGGATGAATACATCACCCCCTGTGCCATCCGTTCCCCCTTGTGAGTTAATCCAGGAGACTTGGATATCCCCAATCGGATCTAAGACTACATTCCCGGCATCTCCAATGGTGGCACTAGAGTCAATCTCACCAGCAGTAATAGCAATTTGCGCCATAATGTTAATATTTCCACCCTGAGTCACCCCGGATGCGGTGAGATTACCCGTCGTAATTTCCCCATTCTTACTGGTGACAGTAATTGCTCCTCCACTGGTGGTAGAAGATGTATCTAAATTCCCGGTAGTGACATTTGCCGTTTCACTTTGTAGAGTTAGCGGTTGTCCGTTGGTGGTAATATCAGCAACCGTCAGCTCATTTGTAGACTGGATTTCGACTCCTGATGCAGCAGTCGTGGTTAAGTTTCCTTGCAGCGTCATCGTTCCACTACTCAAGGCGCGGAAACTTGCTGCTGCAATGGTATCCAGTGCCGTAATATTCCCGGCATTCAAGATATCTATATTCTCCAAGGGTTGCAGACTGCCAACGGCACTATTAAACGTGATATTTCCCGTTCCAGCACTCAGGGTCAAATTTTGCCCGAGGGTTGTCTGACTGTCAACAGTTCCAGCAAAAGTGATATTCCCCCCACCTTCTCCGGTAGAGAGTTGTAATGCTTCAGCGAGGGCGATCGCGCCATTCAAGGTAATATCCCCCCCATCTGTTGTCATATTCCCTTGAACCGTCCCCTGGTTACTCGTCACCGTCACACTCTGTAACGGCGTCGTTTCACCTAAATTTCCCTGGAAATTAACCCCACCCGTTCCCGCATTTAACATTAAATTAGCGCGGGTTGGATTAGCTGAATTACTGTCAATATTTCCCACAACCGTAATATCACCTCCTTCGCTGTTCGTGTCGAGAGTAATATCAGTACCCAGAATCACATTCCCAGTCAAAGCAATATCATGATTGTTGGTTATAATATCAGAATTCAGCTCAATTGTAGCCGCATTCAAGGCAAGAGCGGCATTATCTGAACCCGTAATCGTCCCATTCACTGCAATCACCCCCGAACCTGCTTCTATCGTCATCGGGTCGAGAAAGGTTAGCGGATTGACAATAGAAATGGTTCCAGATGAGTCAGGACGTCCCAAAGTAATGGCGGTAAATCCATCTTGGATATACTCCAACTCCGTGCGGGTTAAATGTAAACTCTCTGCATCCAAATTATTATCTCCCAGCGTCATATTCTGGGTTGTCGTTGCCGGTTGTAGTGTCAGAGTATTGCTTCCGGTAACAGGTCCATTCAACTCAATTTGTCCCGCAGTTAAAGTCAGGGGATTATTCCCTGCATCCAGACTAGAATCGAAAACTAAACTCCCCGTTCCAGCATTTAAACTCGCCTCACTGGTTAGGGTCACAGGTGCAGTAAACTCAATATTATGATGATTAGTTATAATTTCACTATTGAGGATGACGCTTCCCATCCCAGTTTGCTGGAAGGCACCCTCTAAATTAAACGGTGCAGCAATTTCTAAAATTTCTGCATTGTCCAGAGTTACACCACCGCCTCCCGTTGTCGTAATCGGAGCATTAAATATTATCTGATTGGTCGCCAGATTAATCCCATTTGCACCAGTTGTCACAATTTCGCCATTAAAGATTGTGCTTCCTATACCCGCAAACTGAGTCAAACTCGCGGCGGTTATGGATTCAGTGGTGACATTGTTAGCATTGAGAATAGTGAGGTTACCCAACTCGGTTTGACTGCCTACAGACCCCTCTATAGCAATATTTCCGGTTCCCGAATCTAAGGTGAAATTAGAGTTTCCATCAATAGTCCTCGTAAAGGTAATATTCCCAGAATCCGTGGTAAATGTAACAGGATTGACTAGGTTAACCCCGCCATCTAGGGTGAGATTTTGGGTATTTGTAATTATCCCACTATTGACGTAAATCCCTTGACCCGTTTTCAGAGTCAGGTCATAATTAGCATCACTAAGGTCAATGCTTTCATCTAAAGACCCGAGATAAATATTGCCGATTGTTTCCGAACCCAGGGTGAGAACGCCACGGGGAACATTCAACATCAGCAACTCTTCGGTGGTGATATTGTACTCGGCGGTAGTATTATTGATGGAAATATCGCTACCAGGGGCGATCAGTTCTAAGGTGAGCATACCATTGGTAAAGATGCGAGTTTCACCAATGAGACGGATATCGTTACTTCGGAGAATGACATCGCCACTGCCAGTTCCCATATAATTGATAAAGCTATTTTCTAACCGAATCCCCTCCACACCATTTGCACCCATCCCTTCCAGGCTAATCGTGCCGGTTCCGGTCGATTCAATGTTACTGACGGGAGTCATATTATCAACTTCGGTGTTATTGAGAGTTGTTAATAGAAAAATACCTTGATTATTTTCTCCAGTACCATTACCTGTACCCATGAGCGTAATATTTCCATTCCCAGATTTGATGGTTGTATTAGTCTCTGTGTTTTCTGGGTTAGTGCCAACAAATATCCCAGTATTTCCATTTGTGCCATTGCCGCCAGTGCCTGTAATCGCGACTGCACCACCAGTGGATTCCACAACGCTGCCATCTAAAATCGTAACACCTGGGTTCAATTCTCTTCTACCCTCGCTTATGCCAGTGAGGGTGATATCTCCGCTTCCTAATACGGTTGTGCTGGTATTAACAAATATCCCTTCGTTATTATTTGTGCCAGTGCCGCCGGTTCCTTCGATGGCGACTGCACCACCAGTCGATTCTACTCTGCTGCCATTTTGAAGACTGACGCCGATATTGCCTTGTCCGCTAGATTCGCCGCCAGTGCCGGTAAGGGTGATATCTCTGTTTCCGAATACAGTGGTGTTGTTATCAACAAATATTCCCTCGTTATTATTTGTACCACTGCCGCCAGTTCCTTCGATGGCGATCGCACCAACTGTGGATTCTACAATGCTGGCACTTTGAAGACCAACACCTAGGTTTAATTGTCCCGTACCGTTGCCAGTGCCGTTGAGGGTGATACCTCCATTTCCTGATACGGTTGTGTTGTCAACAAATATCCCGATGTTGGAATCCGTTCCCGCGCCGCTTGTGCCGGTGATGGCGATCGCCCCTCCTGTGGATTCCACAACGCTCCCATTGTTAAGTTCAACGCCTCGGTTGCCTTCTCCCGTGCCGTTACCGCCAGTGGCGGTGAGGGTAATATCTCCGTTTCCTGACTTAATAGTTGTGCTAGTGTCTATCTCAGGTCTAACTACTATCCCCTCGAAGTCTTCATCTGTTCCAGTACCGTCGGTGCTAGTGATGGCGATCTCCCCGCCTACAGTTGTGTCCGGCTCATCCTGGGATCTGCTAACAAATATCCCGATGTTGGAATCCGTGCCAGTGCCACCGGTGCCTGTAATGGTGATCGCCCCACCTGTGGATTCCACAACGCTGCCATTTTGAAGAGCAATGCCTAGGTTACCTTCGCCAGTGCTATCGCCGCCGGTGCCTGTGAGGGTGATATTTCCGTTCCCTGACTTAACAATTGTGCCGGTCTCAACAAATATCCCAGTGTTGTTATCGGTGCCTGTGCCGCCGGTGCCTGTGATCGAGATTGCCCCACTGGTAGATTCTACAAGGCTGCGACCTTGAAGAACAACACCTTGGTTGAATTGTCCCGTGCCGTTGCCCCCACCAGTACCTGTGAGGGTGATATTTCCGTTTTCGGCCCTGATAGTTGTCTTATTATCCAATGCAGCATTAGAAACAAATATCCCAAAGTTCTCATTAATGCCCGTACCGCTGTTGCCTGTAATGGCGATCGCCCCACCTGTGGATTCCACAAAGCTACCAAAAAAAGCAACGCCGTCATTGAAATTTTCCCAGCCTTCTTCGCTGCCAGTCCCTGTGATGGAGATCTCCCCACCGGTCAATAATTCGCCAAATACAAAAGCAACGCCTCGGTTGTAGGTTCCCGTGCCTTTGCCAACGCCTGTAAGGGTAATATCTCCAGTCGCGGATACGTTTGAATTCTCAATGTATATCCCCGTGTTAGACACCATGCCAGTACCCCCGGTGCCAGTGATGGAGATCGTCCCACCTGTGGATTCCAGACTACTGCCCTCAAGAAAAACACCTCGGTTACGTTCTCCTGTGCCGTTACCGCTGGTACCTGTGAGGGTGATGTTTCCGTCTGCGGATACGTTTGAGTAGTGCGAAATAAATATCCCGCTGTTGTCACTCGCGCCAGTACCGCCAGTGCCTGTCATGATGATCGCCCCACCTGTGGATTCCACCCTGCTGACATTTTGAAGAACGCCTATATTGCCTCCTCCGATACCGTTACCGCTGGTACCTGTGAGGGTGATATCTCCGTTCCTTGAAACTATTGTGCTATAATCCACATTTATCCCCCCGTTCCAATCTATCCCGTTACCACCTGTGCCTTCTAGTGTAATAATTCCGTTTCCGGTAGTCTCTACCCTGCTTTCAAGAAGCTCAATGCCCTTGTTCTCCCTCGTGTTAATATCATCCCGTCCCCTCCCTGTGAGGCTAATATTTCCCCCCCCAGCATTTATAACCCCCATACCAATATTAATTCCCTGACCCAACGTAGCGCTACCCGTACCCTCTGCTGTGAAATTCCCACCCCCAGTATTAATTGTGGCATTAGTAATCGCAATTCCCCCATCTGCGATCAAGTCAATATTTCCTTGATTCAGGGTAATATCGGCATTGACTCGAATATCATTTCCAGCTTCGGCAGTTATCCCTACGCCTAGATTTGGATTATCAATAACGGCATTAAATGTAATGTCATTGTTAGCTTGTAAAATGACATTGGCGGTGGCCTCATTGATAGCGGTTACATCTAATCTAGTCGTCTCTCCAATCCCTATATCAGGGTCGGCAAAAGCATCTACATCCGTTAAATCAGTTGTGTCTCCTGTCCCTGCTGCAACGACTTCTATATTGGTGGGATCTAATAATAAAGTGCCGAGATTGCCATTGGGGGCGAATGTATTGACTTGACCCTGATAATCTAAAAATTCTAATCCCGAGACTTCTACAAATCCGCCATCCCCAAATTCTGGACCACCTTTGGCGCTGATGTTGCCAAAAAATTGGGTGGTTTTATCCGCCCAAATAATGACTCGTCCCCCATCTCCGGTTTCGATTCCATCTGCCTGAATGGTGGTGTTAGGACTAATAAAGGTTTGTAAGGCATTGGGAATCGTGCCATTTCCTTGATAGTCGCCGCCGATGAGGATAGTTCCTCCGCCCTTATTTCCGGATGTGTTGATATCGGTATCAATCACAGCAATGCGATCGCCTATGACGGCAATTTGTCCTGCGGTTGCTGCAATATTCCCGGATGCAATATTATCTCCGGTTTGGGTATCAATGTTCAGTTCGGAACTGGATAACTGGATGGTTCCATCAGCGTTAATGGTGACTTGATTGGCATGAGTGATACCGGAACCTGTGAGCAATTCCGGTAAGGATTGGGGAGTGGGAATTGAGGGGTCGGATATGCCAGTTCGGATGTCTAAACTTAAGAGGTGATTCTCTTGAGAAATTCGGACTAAACTTTCTCCGGGAACTGCTGCAATGGTTATATTGCCTCCAGGGGCGGACAAAGTACCTGTGTTGAGGAGAGTTCCGCCTAATAAGGTTAAGTTGTTACCCGGTTCTAGGGTTAAGTTTCCCTGGTTAATAATTGCACCGGGTTGGAGGGTAGAAAAGGCAAATTGAGAGGGGGTTCCGACTAGGTTAGACCAAGAATTATTGCCTACTGCATTAAACCAATTGCCTTGACTGAATCCGATTCCGGTGGCAGTGGTGGCGAAAAAGTCGGCGGGGATATTTAATTGAGCGTTGGGTCCAAATAAGATTCCGGCAGGATTCATTAAGTAGAGGTTTGAGTTGCCGCCGGTGAGTTGAATTAATCCGTTAATAATAGAAGCATCTCCGCCGGTGATGCGTCCTAAAATGTTTTGAATGTCGGGGTTGGAGAGGAAGTTTGCAACCTGTCCGGGGTCGAGTCCAAATTGTTCAAAACTATGGAATAAATTTGCACCATCTTTGGAGAGTTGTCCGCCTTCAATATTAAATTGTTGTCCATCAGGATTGACGATTGTGCCTGTGCCATCGGCGGCAGGGGTGATGGGTTGTGCGTGGGTGGGGTTGGCGGTACTGGTGAGGTAGGAGAGCAGGAGGAGGGATGCGATCGCCCTGAGTTGGTTCTGGGTTATCATTAGCTTTAGTTTAGATAAAAGTGGACAGTTTATCAAACTACAAGGAAAATATTTATTAAAAGTTGCCACAAAGCAAGCTCATTAAATTCACTTGATTTATGCTTGTTTAATATATCCTTGTTAGGGTTTCAATTGCAGTCTGGGTGATGCCAGACCAGTGGTAAGATTGAATTAAGTTGAAGCCTGAAGTTTACAACCTAGCATATTTTTTGGATTCGGTACCTACCCAAAAGTACAGGTTTCGGTGAATCTTAGGAGGGATAGTTCAGTTTTTAGATAATAAATAACGGGTAAAAGCTCAATAGCCTTGACTGGGGGGCAGATTAGCGAAAAGCTGGTAATTTGAAGAGTTTTTTAGCCTTTTAGAGGGTTAGGGAATGGACAAATTACCCAATGAAACCGGGCAGGATTTTCGGAAAAATTAATTCAGCAAAAAACCTGAGATTGTTCCCCGAGGTTGGCGATCACCATAAAATCTGGCCCCATAATCAGGAGGGCAAAGGTCCCTCGTGGGCAGAAATGCGTATTCCTGGGGTCAGGCGATCGCCCCATTAGAGCCCACCCCTTCTCGGTTGTTAAATCGGACTTCCCTGCGCAAGCGTTGCAGTTGCGCTTGCTGCAATCCTGCTGAATCAGGATTCAGGAGAGTCTTTACACCTTAGAAAAATTTGATATAATTAGAGTAAAAATTAGTGGAATTTTCTAGGGTAATGGCTAAATTTTAGAGTAAAAAATCAGGGTCTCATTAACCATAGAATAAGGAGAATTAACCCAAGATGAAAGTTATAACTTTGGGTCAAGTTTGGCGGGGTTTGAAAGGATTAGGATTGGTGGGAGTGATGACGATCGCCGCTGTGGGGAATCAACCCAGTGCGATCGCTCAACCCCGACTCAATTGCGACAATCCGCAAAGTCAAAGTGAAATGAATGGTTGTGCGCGACAACGGTGGGAAGCAACCGATCGCGAACTGAATCGAATCTATCAAGCACTCATCCCGCAATTGTCCAATAGCAGGCGGGAACAATTAGTTACGGCACAACGCGCCTGGATTACCTTTCGTGATTCTGAATGCGCCTTTTACAGCAGTCTAGCCGAAGGTGGATCGATGCAACCGATGCTGCGATCGGGCTGTTTATCGAATTTGACAGAAATTAGAAATTCTGAGCTTTATCAGTATCGTCGAGGACAAATTCCCCCGGCACAAGGACAAAGTTATCAAAGCGCAGATAACCGCTTAAATACCGTTTATCAACAGGTGATGAGGGAACTTTCAGGGGAACGCAAAGAACAGTTAAGGACGGCACAATTGGATTGGATTGAATATCGCGATTCCCTCTGTGCTTTTGAGCGCAGTGGTGGGGGAAATGCTGGGTTTGATATCTGTCAAATTCGATTGACGGAGGTGAGAACCAAGCAGTTAGAATATCATTTAGAAGACAGTACCTTGTAACAATTGAAGGAAATTAGTGACAGGTTTTTAAGGATTTCAGACTGGGGAGATTAGGCTATCCCCCAGTTATTGTATATTCTAGTTTGTGTATAAAATGTGAGCTAAGAGTCCGGTCCCCTCCCCTTAGCAAGGGGAGAGTTAGGGAGGGGTTCCCCAGGTGTTTGCTCATTCCCAGTCCTCCCTATACCCTTCGTAAATCTAACGTGAGAGGATATTCTCGACTGGGTAAAACCGATCGCACCTGAATCTCCCCGGGAGTATGTCCCAAGGGAACGAAGCGGGTGATCAGGCGGCTGTGAGCTTCTCGGGAGTTGAGGGGGTAGGTGTTCCAGTCTACACCGCCTGGATGTTCGGTATAGTATGTACAGCCTCCGAGAGATCGCCTCTGCCAGGTATCGATGATATCAAAGACTAAGGGAACATGAGGGGCGATCGCGGGATGTAATCCGGCTGCCACTTGGCGGGCGCGATAGCGCACTCCGGCAACGCATTCTCCGGCAGTATCGGTTCCTTGTAAAGGCAGGGGATAGCCGTTACAGGTGACAATGTGCCTCTCGGGGGCGGCATTCTTCAAGAGGACCTGGATGCGCTCCATTGATGAATCTACAAACCTTGCAGTGCCTGTGGTTGTTGCTTCTTCTCCTAGCACATACCAGGGTTCGATCGCCCGTCGGAGTTCCAGTTGTACTCCCTCACGGACGATCGCCCCATAGCGAGGAAACCGGAACTCTAAAAAGGGTTCAAACCACTCCCACTCAAAGGGATAGCCGTTATAGGTTAACTCTCCGAGGATATCCCGGAAGTCTGCGGCAATGTAATACGGCAATAAAAAGCGATCGTGTAATATTGTTCCCCAGCGCACTAAATTTCCCGTATAGGGTCGGTGCCAAAAGCGGGCAACGAGGGCGCGAATCAGTAATCCCAGGACCAGGGCCATGCGAGGGTGAGGGGGCATTTCAAAGCCGCGTAATTCAAGCAATCCCAGTTGATTTTTCCAGTTTTCCACCGGATACAGTTTATCGATGCAAAACTCACTGCGATGGGTGTTGCCAGTGACATCTATCAGGAGGTTTCGTAAGAGGCGATCGATGACGTTGGGGGGAATCTCGGTGTGAGGGACTAAATGTGCTAGGGCGATTTCTAGTTCATATAAACTTTCATACCGCCCTTCATCGACTCTCGGGGATTGGCTGGTAGCCCCAATAAATAAGCCGGAAAATAGGTAAGATAAGCTGGGATGATGCTGCCAGTAAGTGATTAAACTCCGCAGTAAGTCGGGGCGACGGAGGAGGGGACTCTCCTCTAGGCTAGGACCGCCCAAGGTGATGTGAGAGCCGCCTCCAGTGCCGATGCGGAGTCCATCTTTGCTGTATTTTTCTGTATCTAGGTGGCTGAGACGGGCTTCTTCGTAGAGGCAAGTTGTAGTTTCTACTAGTTCTTGCCAATGGGCGGCAGGATGCAGATTGACCTCGATTACGCCGGGGTCCGGGGTGATTTGAAAGCCTTGTAAACGCCGATCGCGCGGTGGGGTAAATCCTTCGATATGGATGGAATAGCCGGTTTCCGTGGTAGCATTTTCAATGGAGGCGATCGCATCGAGGTAGTTTTCGGCAGCACTAATCGGCGGCATGAAACAGTATAATTTTCCCTCTCGCACTTCCACACATAAGGCAACTTTCACGCTATTAACGGTATTTACCTTGTGAGCTTTCTGACTCCACCGACTGCTAACTCGGGCAAAAATATCCCCTAATGGGTGAAAACTGCCCTCGGGATTGATTTCGGCTTCGGTTTGCAGTGCTTCCGCAGAGGCCCAATTCATCGCACTTAGGGGTAACCGAAACCCAGCGGGAGAATCTCCGGCAATTAAGTATAGGCGATCGCCGGGAGGATGCCAAGGACCTGTTACCCATCCCTCGGCCCCGTCCCTTTGGGTCCAAATTAAGGGCAGAACATAAGCACAGAGGTCTTTTTCTGGATTTTTGTCATAAGCAGCTACGATACAGTTCCCATCCACCCCTAACCGTTGGGCGATGGCAGTGATAAAGATTTTCGCATCTGCGGCAGTATAGTTTGTATCGGTGTCTTCGGGAACTAGGGGACTGCGCCAAATCGGAATCCCGTCCTTGCGCCAATAACAGCCTAATGCCCAGCGGGGCAGGGGTTCCCCGGGATACCACTTGCCTTGACCCTCATGCAGGAGTCCCCCGGGGGCGAAGCGTCGGCGTAATTGGGAGAGTAAAACCCCCGCTAATCGGCGTTTCTCCTCCCCTAGGGCCCCGGTGTGCCATTGTGCCGACTCGCGATCGCCCTGGGAAACAAAGGTAGGTTCTCCCCCCATTGTTAATCGCACATCTGCCCCTTGTAACTGTGCCTCGACTACCTCACCTAACTGGGTAATAGCTTGCCATTGTTCCTCGGTATAAGGTTGGGTTACCCTGGGTTGTTCTTCAATCCGGGTTACGGTGACTGAGTAGGTTAAGTCGCTCTCACAAGGACCGATTGACCCGGTGACAGGTTCGGCATTTCTGGGGTCTGCCGCCGCAGCGAGGGGAATATGTCCCTCGGCAGTGAGGATTCCCGAGGTGGGGTCGAGTCCAATCCATCCCGCCCCCGGGAGATATACTTCTGCCCAAGCGTGCAAATCGGCTTTATCTGCCTCGGGTCCGGGAGGACCTTCTAAGGGGGTTTGATCCGGTTTGAGTTGGATTAAATAGCCGGAAACAAATCGTGCCGCTAACCCACAATGGCGCAAAATTTGGACTAATAACCAAGCGGTATCGCGACAGGAACCGAGGCGTTTGGAGAGGGTTTCTTCACAGGTTTGAATTCCCGGTTCAAATCGGACAGTATAGGCGATATCTTGTTGGAGTTTTTGACTAAGGTTGCCAATAAAGGTCGTGATGAAGGGATTGGACTGTTCCAGTTGATTCACCCAATCGGTTAATAAAGGTCCTGCTTCTTGAATTTGTAAACAGGGTTGCAGTTCGGCGGCGAGTTGTTCATCGTAGGTAAAGGGGTAGGAACTGGCGTACTGTTCAACTAAAAAATCAAAGGGATTGATTGGATGAAGTTCTGCGATTAAATCAACATGAATATGGAGGTGAGTGGTTCTTTCCGGAAAGTTAACTCGCGCCATAAAATCACCGAAGACGCCTTGTCGCCAATAGAGGGAATGATTGTCCGGTTCAAGGGTTAAAGCATAACTTTGAATCGGAGTGCGGCAATGGGGAGAAGGACGCAAGCGGAGGACATGGGGACCCAAAATTGTAGGGCGATCAAAACGGTAAAGGGTTTGATGATTGAGGGCAACTTTAACAGACATTTAGGGTGACACAGGGAGAGTGTAGTGGAAAGAAGAGATGGGGGGAATTAAGCGGGCGATCGCCTAGGATAACCCCTGACCACAATTCGCACAAAATCGGTCATTTTCTTTCACCGGCGCACCACATTGAGGACAGAAATTCTGTCGGTAGGCGGGGGTAGTTTCTCCCATACTCATGGACATATTTCCCATGCGCATTTCCATCGGATTCATGCGCATTTCCATATCCCCCATTTTCATGGGTTTCAGGGGTTCCATTGGTTTTAGGGGTTCCATTGGTTTCAAGGGTTTCATGGGTTCCATTGTTTCCCCTGGGGAATTTTCTACGGTTTGCATCGGCAGCACTTGAGCCTTTTCTAAATTGGGGGGAGTACCGATCGCACTCATGGAGGTCCCTTGTAATTGCACATAATGGGGACCGCGATTGCTTTCTATTCTCAAAATAAAGCCCCCGTCATGGCGATATAAAATCGGGAGGGCGGTCCATTTTCCTGTTGAAAATTCGGTACTTGATTGTTGCTGTTGACCCGGAAGAGTCCCAGAAAGCGTTACAATCGTTTGATTATCCTGATTGTACACAAAAACCTGTTGGCCGTTACCTAGGTTACACAGATATGCCATAACCGAGCCTCAAACGTGATTAAACGAGGATCTTTTCTAGTTTAGGATAGTTTGGGGCAGAAAAGACTATAAAAAACCAAATGAAACAAATTGAAATTAAATGCAAAATTATTTAATGAAAAAACCCTCAAACTTTAAGATTTTGTGGGGCTTGAGAAGAAGAATGGAAAATAATCGAGTCCCTGTCATGAAGTTATAACCTCAATTGACACTCGCCTTGGAACCCGAGGAAGGAGCGAGAGGGTCCGGGAAGAGTTTCTTGATATCAACAACCTGTGACAAAATGCGGAATAATTTCTGTAGAGTTTCGGTGAAGAGTTGCCCAATATCAAGAATCCGTAACAAATCGTAGAGTTTGAGAGGGTTTGGGAATCAGTTGAGTCAAAGTAAAGAGAAAGTCGCCTGAGTCAGGAACCCTGGTATTGCAACACCCCGGGCGGAATTTCCGGACTGTTATGAGGAGCAAATAGAGGCTTTGGCAAGTACAATTAACAGTCGGTTTAAAGATCAAGGAAAAAAGCCCGGTTAATTCTGGAATAACCCTCAGTTTTGGGGCTGGTTTTTTAATCCACAACTTTAATTAATCCCATGTGCAATCCCTGATAAATTTTATTCACTAAGTCTTGTTCTTGTTCTCCAACATAACTTCCGCAAAGGAGGCGCATCAATTGGGATTGATCTTGACGGCTAATTCGACGAGAATTCAGAATTTTTTCCGTCAGTTCGCCTATGGTAGATTCTGAGGATCGCTGCGAGGCGGACATAAGTATAATCACGGTTAAATTACAGTTCCTTACTTCTCTAATTTATGTGTTTTTCCCCTTGACGGGTGTGATGTTTTTGTTGTACTAGCGCGATCGCGATCGGTTAGGGGGAGTGATAGCAGTCACTAAAAACCATGACTATCAAGGGGTTGCGGCATTATCTACTCCTCACTCGCGTCCCTTGACTTAATTCTCCCACTCCCAGGCGATCGCCGCCTAGGGCTTTTCCCCATTGAGTCAAGGTTTTTAAAACTTCATAATCTAACTTCACTCAAACTGACGTAGAAACTTCCCTGCCTTTTTAAGTTACATGAAGAGGACACCCTAGCTTAACCTGTTCTCGTTGAAACCGTTTGAGGCACTCTCTCCCCGGTGGTTTGAAGTGGGAAGAGAGCGCCTCACCGTGTTATCCTATCCTAATAACCACAAGAATTAGGCTTGATTCCAGAGTTGCTTCACCTTACCCGGTAGCCATTGGGCAATTTCTGCAATTCGCTCATTGGAAAGTTGCTCTTTTGTAGCGGAAAATACTGCTTTAACCACGCGTTCTGCATCGGTGAATTCCGGCATCGAGCCTTCTTGAGCAATCCGGAATAAAAAGCGCTCGTCTTTAATAATTAAAGGCTGACGAATCCGGCTGATAAATCCCACAAAGGGATTCGTATCTTTCCACAAATCTGCCACTTCCATTTGCAGAGTTTTATCAGCGGTTGGCTGCGCTTCCGTATGCAGTTCTGCACCCACGCGATCGGCAGCTTCGGTGGTCATTACATCCCGCATCACCCGATAAACCACGACCGTTAAATCCCGGGCATCAAAGATATCATTTAGGTTCGCTTCTAGCATCACCTTTTCCAGAAATCCCACATTCTCGGTAGCAATGGGAGCCCCGGAACGTCCAAACCCATCCGCCGGAGAATGAGACTCCATTTTTTCTAGGGTTTGGCGACCTTTATCGGTTAACGTGGCTTGTTCCAAAATAATAGGCGAGGGTGAATTGACATCCCCTGAATTGCCACTAACCTCAGCCTTAATATAGGCTTTTTCTTTCAAGTAGTCTAAATTGTCGAGCAATTCTTTTTGAGTAACTTCTTGTTGAGAAAAATCTCTCAGGTTTAAGTTAACTTGAGCTTTTTCCTGATTTTGGCTGCTTTCCTTAATTTTTTTCAAAACGACGTAGGCTACATCGTCTCGGACTCCGATTGGCATAAAATTCTCCAAAGTTTTTAAACGGCAATTCCTAACGGCGATCGCCCGGTTGATTCTCTTGGCTTAAGACGGCTAACCTGACCGCAGAATCCCACCCATTGGGTAAAATTCTGAGGATATCGCTCACCCCTGATTCCCAGAGAAAACCCGATTAAATTGAATTGAAATTGATCCGAGGGCAATCAACCCAGGTTTGCTGACATTTATTTAGTCTTTTCCTACGCTATCGTTTGGGCAAAAAAAACTCCTCTGTCTCTAGGATGAAAACCCTTTCAGCCTGGAGAAGGAAAATAAGCAAAAACCACACCCTATTACCGCCCTCTCCGCTTAGGAGAGGGACTTCAGAGAATTAGAAAGGGAATTCAGTCACCGGAGGCGATCGCGCGAACAGAATAGGAGTTTTGCTGGTGCTGTCCGATCAAGGAATGGCAGTACAACCCCTTGATCCCCAGCTATCGTTGCAACAAGAATTGATCGCCGTAACTTAATAAATCCTCTAAGGTTTGGAGACGATTTTCCCAAGTTTGAATCTGATAGGGTTTTTGCAACGAATAGAGATTCATCCAAGTGCGAAACTGACCGCGAAATTCCCTCAAAACCGAACGGGCTTGCTGAAGATTTGGCCCAGATGGATCAGCGGCTAACTCTTCGAGGGCTTGAGTTAATTGCAATCCTTTATCCTCAAATTGAGTAAAATCCGTCTCTCTCATGGATAACGCTTCAGTATCGCGCAAAAATTGCCATTCCCGTTGCAATCCAGTAAATCGAGCAGCAGCAGTGGCAAAGGGTTCGCGGTAGGGAATGGGAGTGCGATCGCCCAAGGCAGAAGGTCCTTGAGTCCGCTGAAAAATCCCATTTAACACCGGGTTAAGATTTTCCGCTGCAAACAGCGCATATCCTCCCACAGACTGATTCCTTAATGCCTGAATTTGGTCTACTGCAATAATCTCTGGGAGATCCAACAAACGAATTGCCGGTAAGATTAAAGCTGCCCCCAAATCCTCCTGATTAATCCAAGGTTGAGCCAACTGTTCTAGGCGGTTGGTATCCATTGCATAAGTCATGGGAACAATTAAGTCAACTTCCCCGCGACGGGCCCATTCTTCCCAATTTTGTTGAATTTTGTTGCGGCGATCGTGAGGATTCAAGGGAAACACAGCCACGGATAAGATTAAGTCAGAACGCAGCGCCCGCAAGCGTTGAGAGGCTTCGGAGACAAATGTATCAATTTGACGGACGCGAAAATCAGTCCATTGCTGCCACAAATCGCGATCGCCCGGACTAATCGTCATCGGGTCCACGCCAGTTAAGTTCTGAAACTCCTGCCGTGCAGCCTTTCCATATCCATAACTGCGTTCCGCACTCGGGTCTTGAAAAGGATAGCGAATATAATCTAACTGCACCCCATCTACGTCATACCGGGTCGTAATTTCCTCCAAAAGACTCAACAAATAACTCCGAACTTCGGGATTTGCCGGGTCCAGAAAAGGCTTGGTTTGACCTCGGGGAATCATTTGTCCCTCGTTAGTATAACCGGCCCAATCGGGATGAGCAGCAATGACAGGACCAGGATAACTCGGGTCTAAATTGAGTAAAACATTGTGCCGCTGATTCCCGGCAGCAAAAGTCCAAATCCAAGCGTGTAACTCCATGCCGCGATCGTGAGCCAATTTGACCGCTGAAGCTAGGGGGTCCCAATTGCCAATCAAAGGATTCTGCTGCGGCGCTACCTGGGAGGGATAAATGGGATATCCAGCATTGATGGTTTCAAAAAAGACTGTATTAATTCCCGTAGCCGCAAGATTGTCAAAAATCCGGGCTAAACCTTGTTCTGAACCCGCCCGCACAATGGACCCGCGATCTAACCAGATCGCACGGATTTCCGGTTGAGCGAGAACCCCATTGGTGGGATAATTTTCCCAAAGGAGGTCCCGAATTTCCACCCATTTAGCCCTCGCACCGGCATAGTCTTGTTCTTGAACTAATTGGGGAAATTCCAACAGCAACGATCGCGCCGTGGCGATCGCCTCATGGGTGGGGAGAAACGCTTGTTCCGCCGGGGCGATCGCCTCCGCAGTTTCTGCCTCCGTCTTCTCCCCTACGGGAACCAGGGATGCAGAAGCAACAGGCAATTTCTCCCTCATCTCCTCTTCAGTCTGGGAACCCGCTTGCTGAGGACTTTGAGTATGGACTGAGGCAGTAATTAGGGCACTTTCCACCCGTCCTAACAGATTTTCCAATTCTCGCCGCATCTCGATCGCCTGGAACGAGGGAATCGGCAAGGGCCCTTGTTCCACCCTCAGTCCCGGAGGTGCCGTTTCTTCCGCCGGGTCCAACCCCGGAGGAGAAACCGTTTCTACCTGTGCCGTACTCGTTTGAGTAGGAGTTGCACTCCCCGGAAATGAGGGGAGGGTATCCCCAGGAGAGGGACGCGCCGGTGCTTCAGGGACTGGCGCCGGTGTCGGAACTGGACTGCTGCTGGGGGCCGATTCAGGCGGTTGCCGTCGTTGCAACTCCGCTTCGCGCAATTGTTCGGCCTCACTGCGGACCGAAGAGGTCGGGGCCTGGGGTTGGGGCTGAGGTGAGGAATTTTCCTGACCCGCGATCGTGGGATTCATCAAGGGTCCCCGTTGGACTTCACTGCGAACCAGGGCCGCCCGTAACCAGGCGCTATCATACTCTACATCCGCATGGTTGCCCCATTCCCAGCCAAAAAAGGTTGTGCGATCGCTCGTCAGAACCGCTGGATTCCCCGGTGCAGGACCCCAGGTTGTCATCACTTCCGTGTTATACCCACTCGGCGCTAAAATCCCCCCAGGAATGGCAATGCGGTTGACCTCTCGGGGAATCCAATTTGAGGGACAAAGCATTTCAGTCCGGCAATAAAGGGGTTCCATCGGCGTCGGTTCCGACAACTGCCCTTGCCAAGTCCCTCCCAGGGTCGCCGTTAAAGCATGACGAACCCCTGTGGCCGAATTTACCCCTAACGGTCCGGAGACGACTGCCTGAACCCCTTGACTGAGTAAACTTTCAAGCGCCAGGGCCTGTTCCACCGTCCAGGTCGAAATATTGGGGATAAACAGGACTGTGATATTTGCAGAGAGGGAATCTTCCAAGAGGCGATCGAGTTCAATCGTCTCATAAACCAATCCTGCCGCCCGTAAGCGCTCATCGATCGCCTCCCAGAGGGCTTCATTTTCCGAACTGCGAACCACCCCTAAGCGCAACGCCGAGTTTTCTGTCAACGATTGGGAGGGTAATCGATTCGGAGTCATTTCCGGTGCAGCTTGACTCAGTGAACTCTCCGGAATCCTGGTCCCTTCTGGAGTTTGCAGTGCGATCGCCCCAGGGACGGAGGTACTCAGTAACCCCAAACTCGCCACTAAGGTTCCCAGGACCCATTGCCCTCGGTGGGGAATCGATGGCCCCTCACCCCGGTGGGAGTGGATGATGGGGTCAAGGCAGAATTGCACCTTTTTGAAAGATTTTCCCCGATGATAACGGCGATCGCTCATCACACTGTTGTTCCTTATTCCTGAGTCAAGACAGTAAGGAGCAATTCTAACAACTTTGGGAGCGAATCGATAATTATTCTCAGAGGGGACATGGATCCCGCCACCCGCCCTACAAAAGGGGCGCTTAAGACAATTCTGCAAATAGGCTGTTATAGATTGCGTAAGTCCTGAGACTTGTTCATACCCAATTCAATTATCAAAAGTAGTTTTTCTCTCCACCCCCGCACAGGCGGGCTTTCTTGCAAGGATTGAAGCTCACTTCCTGTCCCCTCCCCTTGGCAAGGGGAGGGTTAGGGTGGGGTCATCCGGTCCCCTCCCCTTAGCAAGGGGAGGGTTAGGGTGGGGTCATCGTGAGGGGCGATCGCCCCTCACGATGCTCACGATGTAAAGATAAAAGAGGGTGGACCAGCCTACATACAGGCGCGGAAAGCGGAGCTATCCCGTAGGGAATCGCCTCTTGTGAGTGCCTGACGTGGCTGAAGCCACGTCAGGAGGACCCCACCCTAACCCTCCCCTTGCCAAGGGGAGGGGACCGGAGGTGCCGTCAAATAAATGAGCCAAATTCGATGATTAAATGCCTCTTGCTCAAAAATAGACAACGCACTTTCGATATAGGGTTCCCGTTCCAGAATTAGGTCTAGGACAATGTTGGTATCAATCAAAATTTTCAAGGGTTCAGCTTACTGGTATTTTTGACTCAGATAGTCGGTGTATTCTGCTTGCAATTCACTATCGCTGGGGGCTGGTCCAGGACGTTTGGCGATTCCCCGTAGGCTGGTGAGACTGCCTGCCAACGGGGTAACTTGTTGAGGGGAAGTGAGTTGTTTTTGCTGGAGAAATTCGGCGAAGTGGAGGAGTTCGGTGATTTGGCTTTCTGGAAGGGTTTGGATCAGTTGATAGAGTTTTTCTGCGGCTGTCATGGTGGGTAGGCGGTAAGTTGGTTTTACTTGAATTATAACCGATAAAATTATGATTTAGTTTTCCATTTAGCAGACTTTTTACCAGGCTTTTCTTGGCTGGTCATTTTAGTATAAAGCTCAAATAGTTTTTCTAGGCGTTCCGTGTCGTTTTTGAAGCGGCGACCGATGTAAATACGTTCGATAACTTCATCATTGCGATCGTGCGCTTCCCGGACTAGGGGGAATTCGCTATCCATCCGTTCGGGGTCGTACATATCGGCAATTGTAGCAGGGAAATAGTGTTCTCGTGCTAATAGGATCTGTTCCGCGCAACGGGTCATATCAATTTTGTTTTGTTCCGTTAGAGTGGGAACCGGAAAGGTATTCCAGCCAAGAGTATTGGAGTAGCGAAAATCAGTTTTCAGCTTGCCGCAAACCGTGGCAATCCAGACTAGGTGAAGCCTGGAGGCGATTAGTGCCATGTTCCAAAGCGGTGCATCGTAGAGGGCGAATGCCTGGTCCTGTACAATTGCAAGTCCCGGAAGTAACCCAATAGGCAGGAACTGACGATTTTCTGAACTAACTCTCGGGACAACGAGGGTATGAGATTCAGCAACAAACTGATCTCGAAAACGATAAGGTGTATTGGCTAGTTTTTGTGCGGCTTTGTCTTGCTTTGCAGCACGACGATATTTAGAAACCTCTTCGAGTTTGGCCGCAATTTTTGGTATTTCTAAGGCTGTATTGACATCCTCCTCACGAATCCATAAGCAAGCGCGTGGTGAAGCTGATATAAATTCTTTTGAACCATAAAGCGGACGAATAAAACCAGATGCTTTAGGGTCATCAGTAATCATCTGTCTGGATTCATCCACAGAAAAAATTAGTGCTGAACCGTAGTAAGGATGATTTCCAAATTGCATAATAGAGCGCTCAGATAAAGGGATATTTGTGGCCTTCACTTCAATATTAGGAGCACCAATTAAATAAGCATTGATATTATTGACTTCTTTTGAAGTAATATTTTTATGATCTATATCTATAAATAATCGTCGTGTTTTTCCTACTTGATTGGATATCCCCACAATAACCACAGTCACCCCAGCGTTATGACTGGCTAAATTTGCCCATTTGAACGAAGTATGGGCGAAAGTAATCTCATGTCCTGTTTCAAAAATTAGCGGCCATAAAATCGGCACTTGTTGCCCTTGACAAATTGAATTGGTTGATACCAAAGCCGCCGCTGAATTAGTCTGAGTGCCATAATCTGCCGCCTTCATAAACCAACCCGACACATAATCCAGCGACTTCCAAAGTTTTGTCCGATGCTCAAAAATCCGTCTTAAATCATCCTTCTGTTCCGTCGTTTGCCACTTGGAACCCAAATAAGGCGGATTTCCACAAATATAAGTTTCCCCGCCCTGATTCTCAAAATCAATCTCTGCCTCCTCCCGCGTTTCCCCCCACAAATCCAAATCCTCCCGCTGCACCTTCACCCCCGTTCCCGTGGATGGAAATAAACTCAACCAATCCAACCGTAACGCATTCCCACAGGTAATCCAATTCTCCTGTTTCAAGGGCAGAAACTCCAATAACGCCAACTGCGGCCCCCGATACAACACATCACACTGAAACTCCGCAATAATCAACGCTAACCGAGTAATTTCTGCCGCAAAATGGCGAATTTCTATTCCCCGAAAATTGGTTAAGGGAATCTCCGAACGGCGATCCGCCTCTCCCCGACGGCGGTTAATTTCCGCCTCAATCTTCCGCATTTCCTTATAACCAATCACCAGAAAATTCCCCGATCCACAAGCGGGGTCAAACACCCGAATTCGCGCTATCCGTTGCCGCAAATTCAACAACTTGCGGCGATTGTCCCCCGCCTCTTCCAACTGACTGCGTAACTCATCCAAAAACAACGGATTAAGCACTTTGAGAATATTCGGCACACTGGTATAGTGCATCCCCAAAGCGCCGCGTTCCTCCTCATCCGCCACCGCTTGAATCATCGACCCGAAAATATCAGGATTAATCTTTTTCCAGTCCAAATTCCCCACATGAAGCAAATAAGAACGGGCAATTTTATTAAAACGCGGCACTTCCAAACTGCCAGAAAATAACCCTCCATTCACATAAGGAAACCGATCCGCCCAACTGCGAATCCCCAACCCTTCTCGTTCCTTCAGGGGAGTGCTCATCGCCCGAAACAATTCCGAGAGCACCTCATGGGTATTAGAAGCATCAGGCGCACTCATTTGGGCGATCGCCTGGGTAAACAATCCCTCACTATGGAAGATATTTGTATCCTCCGCAAAGAAGCAGAAAATCAGCCGCGCCATAAAATGATTGAACTTTTCCTGACGTTCCGCCTTATCCCAGTCTGGATTCTGCTTCTGTAACTCCAAATACAGCCGATTCAGGCGACCCGTTGCCTTAATATCAAAGGCATTCTCGCGGATTTGCCGTACCGTCGTAATCCCTGCCAAAGCTAGGAAAAACCCAAAATGGTCGGAAAAATTCCGGTAATCACAAGCAATTGTTTCCCCGTCCGCCAGATTTTCCGCCTCAAAACTTTTGCCGTCCGTTGCCAGAATAAACTTAGCCTTATACCGACTCGTCGTGGCACTCTCGCGCAACGCCGTCAGGGTGGCAGTAACTTCCCCTTCTGAGCAAACTTTCACATGAATATTGTTGCGTTGCAGCACACCACCGGGTAAATCTGATTGATTGGAATTGCCACTTTTGATCCGCTTAATTGTCGTCGCCTTGTTCCCAAATGCCTCTAAGAAAGCATAGGGAAATTCTTCAGGGTCAAAAGGTGCTTCGGCGAGTTGGGAAACGGCTTCTTCGATTTCAACAGGGTTCATAGTGAAAGATAAAACAGACTGGGGTTAACTCTCAAATTCAGTTAATCATGGGTCATGTCCTGCGGTAAAGCGGCGATCGCCTCTAAACTTAATCCCGTAGCTGATGCGATCTCCTCATCATTCAGTTGACCCAGCAAGTTTCCCACAACGAATATGCAGTAGGATAAAAGTAGAGCATATAATAAGGCAACATAATAACATTACAAAAAACCTAAGCCCTTGTAGGGTGCGTACTGTCCACCCGACTGCTGTTAAAATATTAAACTTGGCCGATTCACAAAACCCATTGGGAAATATCCGCTGTCCGAATCCAATTGCTCTATTATTGCTCAACTGTGTGATGATACTCTCATAAGACTAGCTGTTTTTGGTTCATATCGAAATTGCTCGATGGTTCCATCTTGAATTTTCGCGATCGCCTCCTCAATGGCTGACAACGGGACCAGAAACCACTCCCTCGGCTTAACTGGCATCTCAAAGCGATCGCGTAGTTCCAAATCTAATCGCACACTACCAAAAAACTTTTGTAGGATAGCTTCCAGTTTTTTACGGTTAATATTAGCCAGCTTAAAAGTTGCTACAATTTCTACATCTGCCAACAAATAAGTGGGATCCTGTTTTGCATTAGCAATCCGTTTTTTGACATCCCCACCCGTCACTCCAATCTTATGAATAATCGACCGATTCTGCGCAATAAAAGGATGCTCCGACTCGCTGCGTAACACATAGATATAACCGGTTGGCAAGTCCTCTTCTGCTGCAACTTCTGCTTCAGCTTGAAAAGAAAATAATGGGCCTAAATCCAGCTTAGTAATGCGACGGCTTTTTTTATCTTTATTTAAAGCGCGCTGAAATGAGCGAAACAAAGGATTACTCTCAGTGCCATTGTCAAAAATTACCCGCATCCGGCAATTTTTAAGCCCATACTCACTGACAAACATCTCTCCCATCTCAACCACCCAAACTTTTTGTCCATCCAGAATGAACCAATCCTCGGCATTAATTGTGGCATTATCTTGATATTTCACCGTTTGCCGTTCCCCAGTTTTTAACTGACGGGCAACTTCCTCAAACTTCGGTTTAAATGCATCAAAATCCTTACAAGGAAACCGCTGGGCCACTTCCTCCGCTGCCTTGATTTCTCGATGCGATCGCACATGAGTTAGCTGAGTAATATCATTTTCTGAAGCCGCATCAATCCCAAGAGAAGCCAACAGTGCTGCATCAATTTGGTCTTTTCCCAGGCTTTCTTCTAAAGCCCAATTGGCATCATTTTCCGCATTTAAAAGCCCTTGGGAGTCCAAAGGTTCTAAGAGGGTACGACATTCCACCGACTCTCGTAGGCGTTCTAGGCGCACCGCATAGAGGCGATCGAAAATATCCCGATCTTCCCCATGTTGAGGCAGTCTACCCGTTTGCGCGACAAACCGCTCAATTTCCTCAAAACCTGCGATAATCCGCTCTTCTCTCGGGGAATATTGGCGAGTGGGTTCTGGGGCAATATCTATTCCCAACTCAGCCAACAATTCTAAATCTTCATCAGTGGTGGATTTGTTGGATGTGGATTTAGGCATTGTTACGTTATACTTGTTTTTGACGTCGCTTTGGAGGCGTTACCTCCAGTCCCTAAGTAAGGGTTTAAGCTGCCTATTGTACCTGTAACAACTTCATCTCGTCATCAAAGGTAGAGGCCGCTACAGGTAGGCGGCAGAAGCCCCCTTACGAGGAACCTACCCATTTTTTTCCT
>CBFGOM010000070.1:0-29836 GCA_965650385.1 uncultured Oscillatoriaceae bacterium | reverse complement strand
AGGCAATAGTTTGACCGTCAAGGCTGAAAGAAACTGCATTAACCTCAGCACTATGTCCTTCAAGAGTTTGGAGAAGTTGACCGTCGTTGGTTCTCCATAGTTTTATCGTATTATCATTACTGGCTGAGGCAATAGTTTGACCGTCAAGGTTGAAAGAAACTGCATTAACCTCAGCACTATGCCCTTCAAGAGTTTGGAGGAGTTGACCGTCGTTGGTTCTCCACAGTTTTATCGTCTTGTCGTCACTCGCCGAAGCAATGATCTGAGCATCCGGGCTAAAAGAAACTGCACGAATGACATCATGGTTACTCCCTTTGAGGTCTCGGAGAAAATTGCCGTCCCGGTTCCAGAGTTTGACTGTACCCTCCCCACCTCCCGAAGCAATCATCTGATTATTGGGACAAATTGCAACTCCATAAACCCAATCATAATGGCTACCCAGAGTTTTATGCAAAGTCCCATCTCGGTTCCAGAGTATTACATTTTTGTCCTTATCTCCGGTAACAATCATCTCACCATTAGGACTGAAAGCAACAGCATAAACTGAACTGTTATATCCAGTAAGGGCTTTGAGAGGTGTACCACCTGGCTTCCAAATTTTAACTGTTCCATCTTCAGAAGCGGTAGCAATTTTTTCAATATCAGGGCTAAAAGCCACTGCGTTAACTGCTGCACTATGTCCACTAAAGGTGTTGAGCAATGTAGCATCTCTGGTTCTCCAAAGTTTGGCCGTTGTATCATCGCTCACTGAGGCAATCATCTCGCTATCAGGACTAAAAGCAACTCCTTTTACCGCAGCGCTATGCCCTTCAAAGGTATTTAGCAAGGTAGCATCGTTGATTCTCCAGACTTTGACGGTTTTGTCGTCGGAAGCTGTAGCAATTATGTTGCTTTGATGATTGAAAACAACTCCATAAACCTCCCCGCCATTTTTAAAGACTTTTAAAGTTTTTAGTAAAACTCCATTTTTATCCCATAATCTGACATTTCCATCCCAACCTCCTGTGGCAATAATCTGGCCGTTGGGACTAAAAGCAACTGTACTTTGTTGGGGATATTCTACGTTGAGGTTTATATTTTTTCGTAAAGTACCATCTTTATTCCAGAGTTTAATAGTATTAGCATTGCCCCAATTCACTGAAGCAATCATCTCACCATCGGGACTGAAAGCAACTCCATGCACCTCACCATTATGCCCACTTAGCGTATTTATCAGTTGGCCATCCCGGTTCCAGAGCTTGACCGTTTTATCATCATTAGCCGAGGCAATCATCTGACCATCTAAGCTAATTGCAATTGCATAAAGCTTTTTCTTATGTGCATCTATAGTCGTGAGTAATTTTCCTTCCTCGTTCCAAAGCTTAACTTTCCCTTTGCTATCTCCTGTAGCAATTATTTGACCATCCCGGCTAAAAGCAACTGTAGTCACTCCATCATTATGCCCTACCAAACGATTATTTTCTCTAACTTTGTAAAGAATATTTTTGAGTGCGTTGATAACCGTTTCTTGAGTATTTGTTTCTAACCCAAGAAAATTTTTCAAGTGTTTCAATTCTTGACCTGCTTTTATTGCTGCTATAAGTCCCTCTAACTGTTGATTTGAGGTCAACAGTGCTTCTGAGGACGCACTGAGAGCTTTAATTTCACTCCTTACAGCATTTTGTCTTTGCCACCAAGCTATTCCTGCTAAACCCAAGGCTATTACTGAAAAGCCACTTAGCCCGAGAATAGTTAGTTGCCGTCTATGTTCCCGTTCTTTTTTCTCTCTATTCTTGTCTTTAACACTAACCTGAATAAAATCTCGCTCCTCCTGAGTCATCTCACCGGCACGTTTTTGCAACCAATTTTCTGCCACTGTCAACGACGTACCGCGCAACAATCCTCCCGCATCATGGTTGTTATTTTTCCATTCCCGTAACGCTACTTTCAGCCGTTCTTGCCAAGTCCGAAACTTACGGTTTGCGTTTATCCAGTCGCGCAGAGTGTTCCATTCTCGAATCAGTGCTTCATGTACTACTTCTAGCGTATCTTCCTGTTCTTGCCGACCTGTGACTACCAAACGCGCTCGATATCCTGCTAAATAACTAACCAAATTCCAGTTATCTTGCCCTACTTCCGCACGAGTAGCAATGCGCCTGGTGTCTTCTGTTCCTTCCCCTGGACGCACTAATTGCAAAAATATTCGCTGTGCCTGCTTTTTCTCTATTTCATTTAGTTGTTGATAAACTTGTTCCGCATGATTAGCAAGAGCTTTTTTCACTCCACCAATCTCTTCATAGGATTGGTGAGTTAATTCTCGGTTTATTTGTTTTTCCCATAAACGAGTCAGCGCAAATTCTAATAACGGTAAATTTCCGGGTTCTTTCCCTACATCATTGAGAATGCGTTGAGTCAATTGTGATTCTAACTGTACTTCCAATTTTTGAGCGGGCAATTCAATAGCTGCCTGTAATTCTTCCCGCGTCATAGAACTAAGTAGTTGCGGGGTCCACTCTTGCAACGCATCCCGAAACGGACGATAAGACAGTACATAACTGTAAAAATCGGCGCGTAACGTCAAAATTAAAGTAATATTTTTGGAAGGAATTGCTGCTAGCAATACATCGGAAAATCGTTCCTGTTCTTCTTTTGATGAACAAAGGGTGTACAACTCCTCAAATTGGTCGATAACTAATAAAAATCGTTTATGTGAATTCCGCTCTAAAAGGCGAGATACCACTTGCTGTAAAGTGATTATACCATTTTGTAAATCATTAGATAGTCTAACGGCTTCCCGCAGTTGTTGAGTTTCACCAGCTTCTAATTCTAATTGCTTTACTAAGGTAGAAGCTAGTGGTAAAAATGGATTTTTCCCGGGACGAAATGATTCAATTACCCAGTTTTTTTCTTTCCGCATTTTTGGAATTAATCCAGCAAATACCACAGAAGATTTCCCACTTCCACTCGGCCCAACAATTGCAATTAAAGGCTGTTTTCGGGTAATTTTCATTAAATTATTAACAAAATTTTCCTGTCCAAAGAAAAAGTCTGCATCTTCTTCCCCAAATGCGGATAAGCCTTGATAAGGGTTAGGTGGAATTACTTCTAAAAAATTAATTATACTATCATTATTTGGAGCGTTAATTAATTTTTTCTTTTTAAAAATAGGGGTTGCTTGTTCCCGAAAATTTATCATTTGTGAACAGCCTAATTCATAAGCTTCTTCCAATTGATATCCTGCTGCAACAGCATCATAAAACGCTACGGCAAAGGCAACGGCAGCTTTATCTCCCACAGCTTTATTCATGCCAATGACATAATTCACATATTGACTAACTGCTTCTGCCTGAACCTCTGAATAACAGGCATTGAGAATGACACACTCTACCCCTTTTTTAGCAAACAATTTAAACATACTCGCAAGAGCATTGGTTGGCACCAATGCTGTTTTGCCGGTATCATCTTCTAAAACGATACCATCTTCGCCAAGACCATGCCCACAAAAGTGAACAATCTGGGGCTGATAATCTAGGATGGCTCGGTAAAAATCACGGGAACGCACGGCCCATTTTTGTTTTAACTTATACTGTTCTCGTTTATTTGAGCGCCTTAATCCTTCGTCGATTTCTCGAATTTCTTCTTCCAATCGCAAGGGGGAGGTATTTTGGGGATTTGCAGCCAGAATTAAAATTGTTTTAGGACTTGTTTCATTAGTCATAAATTACTATTTTTTATTTTTTATCTGTTAAATTCAGATATACAGATGAACTGCGCTAAACCAGTTGAAAATATATTTGTTACAGCTATGCTGGAATTCGTGCGGTTTGGGATGTGGATGGTTTTCAAAGTAAAATCACTTTTGTTGTCTACGCCACCTAAAAACATAATAAGAGCATCAATCAAACAACCGTCCTAACCCATCGATTAGTTTTTTACCTAGCCAAAAGTACAGGTATCACCGACCCCAGCCTGGGAGTACGACCTGCTACTTTTCGCGCCCGTACTAGGCTAAACTGCTGTCTGGCAAGTGTTTCGTTCCAGAACGCAGAGCAGCTATTGCTCCGCACCAAGGGAATGGGAAAGGCACAGTTATCCTTCGGCGCTCTGCTTACCCGGCGGAGGGTTGAGGATGGAGTTTCGGATAAAATAAGGAAGACCGAGTGGCTCCCAACAATCCAAGATGTCACGATACTCATGCCTACTGGCGCACCATCGCCCTAACTGTATGTGGCCGCCAATGTTTGTGCCCCGGTGACGACATCACGGGTCTAAGGAAATCCGAACGGACCAAAATTACTCTGACGGTTCATCACCATAACGGCGTCCCGGAAGATAACCGTTCCGAGAATCTAATTGCACTTTGCACAACCTGCCACCTGGCTTGTCACATCCGCCAACAGTCAAACCTGCCGCCAGGTCAGCTTTCGTTTAAGTTTTAGTGGGATTCTCGGACGGTTTGCTCTGACTAAAAACTAGAAAAATTCATTTAACTAGAGAAAAAATACCTCTTCAGATAGATACTTCTCCATGCCATCAATTTATATTTGAAGTCTATCAAGCAGACAAAGCTCTAAAGCGCTAATCAATAAAACTGGATGTGCGGGCCTGCAAACCCGTCACTTTTAAGTACAAATACTTTAAATTTCGACCAAATTAGTGATTTAGAAGCCCTTAGAAATTTAGCTATTAGGCGGTGGAATTATGGCTCGTGAAAAGCTGCAAAAATCTTCAGTTACGACCTCTCCAGCCCAGGCAAGATTCCAAGCTCCTCGTCCTTTTAGCCAACCCTGCTCGGCAGATATTCAAGATGCACATCAAGCTAGCATTCAGCGTTCAACGTCGAACAGCAACCGTCTCGAACGAGTTTCGGTCTATCCACCAACATCAGCGCCACCCATCCTACAACCTAAGCTAACTGTTGGCGCACCGAGCGACCGCTATGAGAAAGAAGCTTTGCAGGTGGCTCATCAAGTTGTTACAAAAATTCATAGCCCTGCTTTTCAGGCTCCCCAGCCTCAATTGAAAGAGTCGATTCAGCGACAGACTGGGCCACGGATTGGCATCAGGAGAAAACCAACTATTCAAGGTCAAGCCACAGAAGTAATCCCAGATTTAGAAGCCTCGATTCAAGCGGCCCGCAGCAGTGGGCGTCCAATCAAGCCCAGCATGAAAGAACCGATGGAGCAAGCATTTGGGTCAGACTTTAGCCAGGTTAGAATTCACACCGATACTCAATCAGACCAGTTAAATCGCTCGATTCAAGCGAAAGCATTTACCACTGGGCAAGATATTTTCTTTAGAAGTGGCGAGTACAAACCAGATAGCAGAGCAGGGCAGGAGTTGATGGCCCATGAGTTGACTCATGTGGTACAGCAAACTGGGAGAGTGGAACCCACAATTGCTACTGAAAAACTATTGGGGAGGGAATCAATCCCAAGCGTTCAGCGTAAGTGCGCCGGTTGCGAAGCGGAGGAGAAAAAACAAGGTAAAAAGATTCAGAAGAAAGCTATTTCCTCTGGCGACCAACAGGTGCAACGCTCTATATTTGATGTTTTAACTAATGCAATTGACGAACTATTCAACAAGAACACCGATGATAATGAAATGCAAGCATTTCCTCCTTGCGAAAACTCATCTCCAACTCTTCCATCCTTAGATCGGTGGCTTGATAATTCTGCACTGGAATCGATTCGTCATAATAATAAAGTCTTATCTCAATCCAAGTCCCCCGGTGGAGATAGTAAGGCAGCTACGGGTTTAGTCCAGCAACTCTTGCTTTCATGGGGGTGCAATTTCTACAATCAAAACTTTCTTCCTAAGTTTGGTGTGAATTGCACCTTCGGAGCGGAAACGAAAACCGCAGTCAAACAGTTTCAGACTTATTTTTCTTTGAATGTTGATGGTGCTATAGGCTCTACAACGTTACAAGCTATGGATGTCTATATGGGAGTAAGTCGTCCATCCCAGCCCATTACACCCTCTGAAGTAGGCGGCGATGAGGTCCAGGGTAAAAGCCGATTTAATCGAGGAAAAAATCCAGTTGCTCAAATTTATTTTGCGACCAACGATTCTCAGCTAGATTCACAAGATAGAGGGGTTTTGACTTTATTGGCAAATGCTTTAGACGGTTCAGAATCCGTTTCTATAAACTTTTACGGCTATAGCGATAAGTGTGAAGCAGTAGATTACAACCTTCAACTTGCCGATTTCCGTACAGCTTCAGTTTCCTCTGTGTTCCAAAGTATGCTTGACGAGCGTAACGTGAACGATTATGACGTACTAGACATTCCTCTGGGTGAAATCGAGCGGCCTCAAAATGGAACAACAGCAGAAGAACTTAAGCCTTTCCGCCGAGTTGATATCGAAATTCAAGAACTTAAATGGCCGGAAATTGATGAACCTTCTGTTTGTACGGATTTGCTCTGCATCCCCGACAAGCCATCTAAGCCTGGTGAGACAAATGCTCCTCATCAAAGTATTTTCTCCGAAAAAGTTTATGTGGTTGAAACAGACACCGATCTTGGCGGTCCTTATGCTGGGGGAAACTTTGATTTTAGTGTGGATTCTGATGCTGGAGAGGCAACGGTTACATTAAAAGTTGTAATTGATTTCAGCAGAAGCAATTTTACAAAGGAACAAAAATCACAGTTTAGAGCAGATTTACAGAATGCTATGGATGGTTGGGATCAAGCTGCCACAGTGCAACTTGAAGATCCAAATACTGGCGAAGTTAAAGATTTTGCTTTGAGATTCAAGCTGACTACTTTATCAAAAGGAAGATACAACAAAAAAATTGATGTTTTTAATCCACAAGACAATGAACGACTGGCATGGGTTGCTGTAGATAAGAATCGAGAAATTGTTTTGACAGACATCAATGTTTTGAGTGACTCTGGATCTAAAACTCTCACTCATGAACTGGGCCATGCTTTTGCTTTAGAAGATGAATACGATTTAGATGTATGGAAAGGAAGTTTCGATCCATTTAACTCAAGCGCATGGTCAGCATATGGCCAAGGATATCTACCTTCAAGTTCAAGAACTCTTTGGGAGGCTATAACCAATACCCCTAGTTCCACTGAAAGTGACATCAATAGTCTCATGAATAATGGCATTGAAGTTAGAGAAAGATATTTTACTCACTTCAAAGAGAGAATTTTGGAAGAGTATGAGTCAAGGACAGGACTTGAATTGAATGCAAACGTGATTCTCAATAAAAAGGTATTCAAATAAAATAAAAACACCAGAATCAATTCTTATTCCTTTCCACAAACCTCTAGTAATCTATTACAACTAAGACGTTTCTACCTCGCGACAAAAGAGTGCCTTGATCGCCCCTGCCGCCAGTTCACTCACCTGGGCAAAATTCCCGTCGGTTCTTTGCCATTGGGAAAATTCAATCAAGTCCAGGAGCTGATGTTACTCTCAGAACTTGACAAACTGGAGCGCTCTGCGAGTGTGGCGATCGCCTACGGCATAGCTGGTGCTTACCGCACTGCAGGTTAGCTCGCTTGTCCAGCATGGGTGTGGGTCTGGTGGGTCTGACATGGCGATCGGCTAAACTCGAAACCTACCCATCCTGTTGTCAGCCAACAGGATAATTTTCCGATAAAATAGAAAAAACTCGATTGGCCCTCCCCCATCGGAAATGTCAAGATATTCCAAAGACTGGCAGCAAATTGCTCTAACGGTTAAACAACAAGCAAACTGGTGTTGCTCCAAATGTGGCCTCCAATGTCTACGCCCTGGGGACCCTACCAACCACCTGACTAAATCGGAACGGGGCAGACTTATGCTCAACGTGCATCACCACAACCGCATCCCGGAAGACAACCGGCCCGAGAACTTGATTGCGCTGTGCAGCACTTGCCATTTGAGCTACCATACCCGTCAACAGTCGAACATCCCGCCGGGGCAACTTTCGCTTGTGTTCGAGTGATAGTCATCTGAGTTGTCACCCGCAAAAGTTCTTGGGGATCCGCTACACGAACTCCTGCTATTTAGGTGAACTCAAAAATGAACGTTTCCAGGAAACTAATAACATTCTAAGTCCCTATCTTAACTTAGGACAGTAGTTTGAGAGATCAGATAGGGAACCACAGATTTCACAGATTTTCACGGATGTTTTTCTGTGTCATCTGTGTAATCTGTGGTTTAAGGATTAGAGAGAGACGATGCCTCGTTTGACGGCAACGATCGCGGCTTGGGTGCGATCGCGAACGCCAAGTTTTCCTAAAATATTGTTAACGTGGAATTTGACGGTGCTTTCGCTGATTTTTAATTGCTGACTAATTTGCTGGTTGCTTTCTCCGGCAATAATCAGCCGCATGACTTCTAGTTCTCGATCGCTCAGTTGAGAAGAGTCCAGGCGATCGGATAGTTTTTCTCCGACTGCTGAGGGAATATATTTTTTCCCGAGAGTAACAAAGCGAATGGCGGTGATCAGTTCATCGGGTTCTGTGTCTTTGAGTAAATATCCTTTGGCACCCGCTTGCAATCCTCGGTAGATGTCTTCATCGCCATCATAGGTGGTGAGCACGATAATTCGCGCCTCGGGACATTCTCCACAAATCTGAGTGATGGCTGTGACGCCATCGATTTGGGGCATTCGCAGATCCATCAGGGTAACATCGGGTTGATGGAGGCGAAACAGGGCGATCGCTTCTTCCCCGTTGCCAGCTTGCGCCACTACTCTAATATCCGGTTCTTGTTCTAGTAATGCAACTAAACCTTGGCGGACAATCGGATGATCGTCCGCTATTAAAACGTGAATGATATCGGATTGATTCATGATCAGTTAACCCCTGAATTAGTGGTACACCCTATCTCTGTTGCCTCGGTACAGTTGTCGCAAGACAATCCGGATTTTTTTACCGAATTTATGCCGATTAACACCAAATTCAGACCCTAAACCCGGTAGGTTATTCTCTGGCGGGAATACTGTACCGATGACCTAGATAGTTTAATCTTAAAATGACTGTTAGGGGTGGGGGGATTCTACCGGAATGGAAACAATGATTTCGGTTCCTTGTCCGAGTTCACTCTGAATCGCTAATGTGGCACCGAGGCGATCAGCTCTTTCTTGCATTCCCATCAATCCAAAACCATTTTTTAAGGTCAAATGTTGTAAAACAAATCCCTCACCATTATCTTGAACTCGTAAACAAAACTCTCCGGGATGATAAATCAGCTTAATTTGAATTAAAGTTGACTGAGCATATTTGAAGGCATTGGTTACGGCTTCTTGGGCAATTCGGAGAAAATGATTTTCGACTTCTAAAGGGAGGGAATAGGGGGAACCGACTACTTCTAACGTTGTCTCGGTGTCGGGATTTCCAGACATTTGTCCGGTCAATTTATGGAGGGCGCTATACAAATCCCCCTGTTCTAATAGTTGGGGACGTAATGCTTGGACCGATCGCCTTGCTTCTGTGAGTCCAGAACGAGCGAGTTCACGCACAGTTCTAAGATGTTCATGAGCTTGCTGGGGTGCGAGGGTGACGGCGCGTTCTGCTGCGCCTAAATGGATAATAATTCCGGTAAAAGATTGGGCTAAGGTATCATGAATCTCCCGCGCCATGCGGTTGCGTTCTTCTAAGCGAGAGGCTTCTTCGGCTTGCAGGCGATCGCGAATATCCTGACCAATTCCCAGGCGTTTTCCATGACTGAGGGTCATAAACATCCAAGCCGTATCAATCTCACTTCCCCAGCGATCGGTTAATTTAAAATCTTGCCATTTCCCCGTAGCGCTTTGCCAATGTTCTCTGAGTTCTTTCCAATTCTCTGCTTTCGGATAGCATTCCGATAATAAATTAAAGCCTTTTAATTCTTCCTGAGACCATCCTAAAACAGACTCAAATTCGCGATTAACAAATTGAACTAGGTCCTGCTCATCGTAAAGGACCACCATCACTGGAATTCGGTCAAAAATAGTTTGCAAGAGTTCATTTTGTTGGCGCAAGGCTTCTTCCACTTTCCTGCGTTCTGCAAGTTCTTGACCCAATTGCCTATTCCGGGCATCCAGTTCTTGCGCCAGTCGCCTAATTCGTAAATGATTCTCGATTCTGGCTAAAACTTCTTGTTCGTTAAAGGGCTTAGTAATGTAGTCTACACCGCCGATAGAAAATGCTTTGATTTTATCGAAAACTTCCTGCAAGGCACTGATAAAAATAATGGGAATGTCGTGGGTCTGTTCAGAGGCTTTGATCTTCTCACACACTTGATATCCATCCATGTTGGGCATCATAATATCTAGTAAAATCAAATCTGGCAAGTTAGACTCGATAAATGTCAGGGCTAATTTACCACTGGGTGCTAAATTGAGTTTATATCCGGCTTGGCCTAAAATACCACTTAACAAATTTAGATTATCGGGACTATCATCAATGATTAAAATCGTGGGTTGATAATTCGGGGTTAAGGATAAATTCATGATTCAGAGTTAATATTGGATAATAAATCTAATAATAGCTCATACTGAAACTGTTTAATATAAAAGGCGATCGCAGTGCCTAGAGGCCGATTGTATTGGGTGATTTGTTCCGTGAGCGTTTGCATCCGTTCCCCATCCAGATTGATAATCGCGGTTTGCAGTTTGCTGGCTAACGAATCAGGCAATTTCGCCAATGCTTCTGGGGTCAGTGCATTCCGATCCAGTTTAGGGAATCCAGGGTCAGGATTAAGAGTTTCAAATATAAATTTAACCCCAATATGTTTCTGGAGAATATGGAAAACTTGGCTTTGGCGAAAGGGTTTGCGGATAAAATCATCACATCCAGTCGAAATAACCATTGCTTTTTCTTCCTCAAAGGTACTAGCAGTGATGGCAATAATGGCAGTTCCTTGCCCCTTGGTAGTTGCTTTGATCCGTTGGGTTGTTTCATAACCATCCATCACGGGCATCCGCATATCCATAAAAATTAAATGGGGCGAGTATTGTTCCCACATTTCTAGGGCTTTTTGGCCATTTTCCGCCTCGTAAATCTCAAAGCCAAAGGGGGAAAGGAGTCGCTGGAGAAGTTGCCGATTATCCCATCGATCATCTACAATTAAGAGGCGATAAATTGGCTGATTGGGTTCTAGACAAACGGCTTCTTGGCTTGACGGTTCAGGGGGGCAACTGGCCGATTGAACAGGATAGACTCTGATGTTAAATTTGAAGAGGGTTCCGCAGTTTATCTGAGAATTCACGGTCATTTGTCCCCCCATTAACTGCACAAAAGAATGGGCGATAGTTAATCCCAGTCCGGTACCTTGTTGGGAATTTTGTCCGGTTTGGGTTTGGACAAAGGGGTGAAAAAGTAATGTGACTTCCTCCGCAGCGATTCCTTCTCCAGTGTCTTCTATTTCAAAATCAATCCATAAGGGTTCCGAGGAAGATTCTGAGTAATGAAATAAAAGGGAATTCTCCGTCACAAATTGGCTCGTTGATGGGGCAATTCTAACTCGGATTGAAACGCCGCCTTCTTGGGTAAATTTAAGGGCATTATTAATCATATTAATTAATATTTGTCGTAATTTCACTTCATCAGCTTTCACATATTCCGGCACTTCAGCCGTTCGTTCTACTAACAACTGTAATCGCTTACTTTCTGCCTGAAACTGAAACATTTCTTCCAAGTCATCTAGCAAGCGATGGAGGTTAAAGTTAGTTTCATGGAGGGTGGACCGTCCGGCTTCAATTTTAGATAAGTCTAAAACTTGGTTAATCAAGTTGAGTAAATATTCTCCGCTGCGGGTGATAATTCCCAGATATTCTTGATGTTCACAAGAGAGGGTTGAAGAGCGATTAAGGAGTTGAGAAAAACCTAAAATCACATTGAGAGGGGTTCGTAATTCATGGCTCATATTGGATAAGAAGATGCTTTTAGCGCGATTGGCTGCTTGTGCGGCTTCTTCGGCACGTTGGCGTTCGATAATTTCTCGTTGGAGTTCCTGGGTGCGATCGCTGACTTGTTGTTCTAAGGTCCGGTTGTAATCCGCTAACAGTTTTTCCGCCTGTTTGCGCTTGGTAATATCTTGAAAGGTCGCCACTGCATAATTGATTTGACCCGTTTTTTTATCGACAATGGGGGTACTAGATACTGCCAGGAATATCACTTGATTGGAGTGATGGAGTTCCATATCTTCAACCGTAACAATTTCTCCAGCTAAAGACCGTACAATTGGCATTTGCTCGATGGGGTATAACTGATTAGTTTCGGTTAAATAAGGCGGAGATAGCCTTATAAATTCTTGATAATTAAGGTCAGCAATCGACTCAAATCCACTCAGTTTCTGAGAGGTGGGATTGGCATAAGTGACTTGTCCGTTGGTATCAATGACGGTGACTCCAATCGGCATGGCATCGATAAATTGAGTCAGACGACTTTCCCTTTCCTTAACTTCAGCATAGAGTTTGGCATTGGCGATCGCGATCGCCGCTTGTCCCGAGAGTAGCTGCAACACTTCCAGGCGATCGGGCGTAAAGGCGTGAGAGGTTAGGCCATTTTCCAGATATACAATTGCCGCTAGTTGACCTTGATTCGTCAATGCTGCACATAAAATCGACTTCGTTTGATATTTCTGTATATAAGGGTCATGGGTAAAGGGTCCCTTTTGGGCTGCATCATCTAGGACCACAGTTTCTCCGGTTCTCGCCACATAGCTCACAATAGATTCCGGCAGTTTCTGAAAACGTTTCAGGGGGTGAGATTGAAGTGCTGTACTCTCTTCATCACCCTCCACACCTTCTGCCTCTATGACTAATTTGCCATTATTCTCCAAGATTAAATACCCTTTCTGCGCGCCAATATTCTCTCGGAGAATATTCATTAACTTTGAACCCAATTTATGGAAGACTATTTCCCCTGAAATGGCTTCTGAAGCCTTCATGATGGTCGCCATATCTAAAGAAGAATCAGACTGATTCCCTGTGGTTTCCATCGGCTTCGGGGTATCCTGATTACTCGGTTGAGTGATCGGAAGCAAGTTGGGATATTTCGCTTCTAAATCCTTGATTTTGGCCGAAGCTCCCCATAATTGATAGGAGTAAATGGCTTCTTGCATATAGGCTTTTGCAATCAATTCTTTCCCTCGGGATAGGTAGAATTTGGCAGCGAGTTCATAAGCCAAAGCCGCTTCCTGGATGTATTCGTTTTCTTTAGCTCCAGCGATCGCGCGATCGTAGTAGTCCATTGCTGCCACAATCCGCCCTAACACTCGTGCTTTTTCAGCTTCCACTAAATCATACTTATGTTGAAAGTTGACTGGAGCAGCTTTTACCCATTTTTGTAGTTGGATTTGATTAGAATTAATAGAATCAATCAAAGACTCTCTATCTGTATCCACTTGATTTAAATAGTTACTAATATTAACCAACGAATCATAAAATAAAAACACCGGAACATAAATCATCCCCGGCAATTCATCTAAAGTCTGCTTTGCCAACGCTGCACATTCGAGGGCCTTAGCCCGGTTATCAAATAAATAATATAAAATTAAATAATTTAAATGAAAAATACAAGCATCTATTCCATTGCATATCCGAGCAAAGTTAAAAACTTTTTGTTTTTCTAATTTTTTATGAACCTGACTAGATCTACTCGTCAAATTCAACAGAACGTGCCGACAAAGAGATAAATGGTTATTTAAGCTGATTTTTGCTTCTCCTTCAGTCATGGTCTGACTACAAAGGTCTATTTCACGTTTTATTTTACTGAGTTCTAATCCCTTAAAATATAAATGCTGACATTTATGATAAGCTACAGCAATTGCATAGGACAAATACCCAGTTTTTATTCCGCTTAAATAGCCTTCTTGCAGAGGTACTATCGATTCTCTAAGATGCGTTTTACAATGAATCAAGCATAAACCGACCCCTACAAATATATGGGTAGCTAATTCGGAATTTTTAAATTTTGCTAATAACTCTAAAGCTATCTTTCCAAATTTGTAAGCGGTTTCAAAATCCTGGAATATTTTATTGGCAAGACAACCGTAACTCGTGTAAGCAAGAGCGGCCCAAGGAGTTTGGCTATATTGAACAGATAATTTCATTTGTTCACAAACAATTAATGCCCATAAGTTCCACGAAACTAAAGAAGCCGAGGAAACTACTCTCGATAAAATCCGCATCACCGCTAATTGGTAGGGGTCAGTCATTTCAGGTAAATTCATAAAATAATCGGATTGTTTATCCCCCACGATTTTTTTTATTTCCTCCAGCTTTTGCTTTACATATAAGGGGGGCGGTGACTTAGGAAAATACACCCCCAATAGCTCTAACCCTCGTCGTCCTGTGTTAACAGCTTGAACAAAATCATGGTCAGCCATAAAAGCCTGAATTTTTAGTTCATAAGCGATTACCTTATTGAAAATATTTTTTTCTTTGGTCAAAATAATATTAATTAAACTGTCCATTTTATCAAAACGCAAACATAAATAATTCATACTTGCCGCTTCTTGATATAATGTTGAACTCAGGTCCTGATGAGTTTCCCAACTATCCGCTTTTAGCAATTTTATACCTATATTTAAGTATTCTGCTGCAGCTTGATAATCGCAGGCAGTTTTAGCCTTTTTAGCAGCCAGAAGGTTTAAAGAAACTAATTCGTACTTTTCGGTTGGATTAGATAATAAATTTTTAGCTATATTTAAATTTTCAACAATAATAAATATTTTTTCTTGTTGCTGATTTTTAGGAAGGTTTTTAAGCAAAATTCTTCCCACGAATTGATGTAAGGAATATTTTTCTTCCTCCAAAATTAATGAATAAGCCGCTTGTTGAATGCGGTCATAGACAAACTTGTATTCGAGGGGGTTGCTCCTGGTTAACTGGCCAGCGATCGCCAATTCAATATCTTCCAAATTACCCAGAGGAACCACTAAATTTTGTATCACCGCTGCATATAACGCATCCGCCGTTTCTGAAACAGATTTCTCAAGGAGGACAGATAGTATCTCCAACTCAAACTGATTACCAAGACAAGCCGCTATTTTTAAAGCTTGGCGCGTCTTCTGCGGTAAATTTTGAATTCTCATAGCCATCAGTTCAACCACATTATCAGTGAAGTCCTGAGCTTGAATTTCCTCTAAATTCCACTCCCAAGTTAGGCTAATATTATCAAAACTTAAAAAATTATAAGCATAGAGAGAATTAATAAATTCTTTTATAAAAAAAGGATTACTGCCCGTTTTTAAAGAGACTAGCTCGGCTAAAGATTCAGCTTGATTAGCCGGACAGTGCAGCGTATCAGCCAGAATTTGAGTGACACTGCCTAAATTCAAGGGGGACAGAGAAATCTGACTAATCTGCGTGCCACTGCGGGCAATTTCTTCCACAGTTAACCTTAAGGGATGCGCTACGGAAACCTCATTATCCCGATACGCACCAATCAAAAATAGTCCAGGAGTAGGGTCACTCATCAACAGTTGAAGCAAGGTAAAAGATGCTCCATCAGACCACTGTAAATCATCCAAAAATATCACCACCGGACGGTGAGAATTGGCAAAAACCTGGATAAAATTTTGAAAGACTAAATTAAATCGGTTTTGGGCTTCCGTCTCCTCCAACTCTATCACCCCAGGCTGGGGTCCGATGATAAATTTAACTTCAGGAATCACATCGATAATGACTTGTCCATTTTTTCCCAAAGTTGTTAATAGTTTTTGTCGCCATATTTTTAGCTGTGCTTCACTTTCACAAAGCAGTTGTTTGACTAATTCTTGAAAGGCATTCACCAGCGCATTGTAGGGAATATTGCGCTGAGACGGGTCAAATTTTCCTGAAATGAAATAACCCCGTTTGAGGGTTAGTGGCTTATACAACTCTTGAACTAAAGCTGTTTTACCAATCCCCGAATAACCAGAAATCAGCATGAGTTCACTCTGCACGGAAACTCGCTCAAATGCAGCTAATAACGTGGCAATTTCGGCCTCTCTTCCATACAGTTTTTGAGAAATTTGCAATCGTTCACAGATATCTCGCTCTCCCGGTACAATTTCTTCGATCGCCCCATTGGCTTCTAATTGCATTAAGCAGCAGACTAAATCCGCTTGAATTCCCCAAGCACTTTGATATCGGTCTTCCGCTGTTTTTTCAATGAGCTTCATCACGATATCAGAAAGGGGCTTAGGAATATTAGAATCCAATTCCTGTGGTGATATCGGTTGCTTGGCAATATGACAGTGGACTAATTCTAAAGCATCCGTACTATTAAAAGGTAGCCTTCCTGTCAGCAGTTCATAGAACGTCATCCCGAGAGAATAAAAATCCGTGCGATAATCCAGAAGCCGATTCATTCTGCCGGTTTGTTCCGGAGACATATAGGGCAAAGTTCCTTCTAAAATATTCGGATTTTTTAAAGGAGTATTCTCTCCTTTTAAGTCAGTAGAAATACCAAAATCAATAATTTTAATTTCCCCGGTAGTGGGATTATAAACAATATTAGACGGATTAATATCTTTGTGAATAATGTTAGCCGAGTGAATTTGTCCGAGACTATCAGCTGTGGCGATCGCAATTTCCAGGAACTCTTCCAGGGAAAACCGTTTCTCCTGCATCCAAAATTTTAAAGATTCCCCACCAAAGTCCTCCACAGACATCACTAAAGTGTTTTGATAGGGTTCCAAGCTTTCCGCCTGAATGCAACCCGGTAGGTTCAAAGATTTGGTGATTTTATATTCCGTGCGGTATCGAGCCAGTTCTTGTGGGGTGGGATAATTTTCTTTCAGTACCTTCAGTATAACCGGATGATTATCCCCCTTCCTCCGGGCGCGATACACCAAGGAGTTGGCACTCTCGTAGATTTGAGCGATGACTTCAACGTCAGGAAAAGTCAGCATATTAACACCATTCTCCTGAAAAGATAGAGGGCAGTGAATCCGTCTAAAAGCTAAATTGTTGCAATGACTTTAAAGCATCTTACTGAAGTGCAAGATACTTAGAGTAAATATTTGATTGTTAACCCAAAACTTATCATGAGTTCGCTCTTTTGCCCAGGGGGGTTTTACCCCTCATTTTTTAGCTGAATGAGAGGTAAAACTATCTCTGTTTAATATTAAGTTTTATTAAATTACCACGGAGTGAGCCTCACAAAACCTAGTATTTTTGCTGAACTCCAGCTCGCTCAGAACCCAGGTATGCTGGTGCGAGTACAGGTTTTCCCGTCAAAACAACCTGTTCAATGATATCAGCCGCGCGGCTAACTCCGCCAGCCCGTTGAATTGCTTCTTGGAGCGCGATCGCCCGTTGTTTATAGGACTCCTCCCCCAACACCTTCTGAATCGCCGTTCGCAGCTTGGGAACGCTCAACTGCTTCAACGGAACCACTTCACCAACCCCTGTCCAAGCAATCCGTGCTGCCACTCCAGGTTGGTCATTGGTGACAGGAATAGCCACCATTGGAACTCCATTTTTTAAACATTCCATCGTGGTATTCATCCCAGCATGAGTAATCATTAAGGTCGCTTTTTCAAGCAATTCTAATTGAGGGGCATACTTCACCACTAAGGGATTTTTTGGTAAACGAGGCAAAGATTCAGGACTAGCAGAACCCCCGAGAGAAATCACCAACTGAGCATCTAAGCCTTCGCAAGCCTGGGCAATCTTCTCAAACACTCCTAGCAGCCGGTTTTGTAGGGTTCCCATTGAGGCATAAATTAAAGGCTGACTGGTCAGTTTTTCATAAGAAAAAGGCACAGGTTCTCGGCTAGATGAAGAATGGTATAGACCTATGAAATGAAACCAGGCCGGTAATTCTTTTCGGGGAAATTCAAATTCAGCCGGGGCTTGACTGAGTTGAGCCAGCGGAGATTAATAATCATTAATGCTAACGAAATGCGGTAAATTCCACTCTTTACGGTACGCACTGATGACATCTCGAATGGGTTTAGAGATTGAATTTAGCAAGGAATAACCCATTTGGTTGCGCTTACGTGCCAACCAAGTAGGACTGTAGTTCCACGGCGTGTTAAATGGAGGAACACCGGCTTCTCGATTCAACACCACGGCACTACATACTGTAACAAAAGGGAAATGAAGTCGATCCGCAACCGTTCCCCCCTCTATGGCACTTTGGTTAACCAATACTGCTTCAACACCGGCCTTTTTCATCGCATCAGGAGCATATTTGAGCATAACATATGCCGTCTCTTTGAGCAGTTCAATTGTATATTTTAAAGCTTTCAATCCGCTCAATTTACCCAGTTTGATAAAGAATTTTTGAGTTGCGCCCAAAGGAAACTCTTTTTCACCTATCGCTTGAAATTTTAATCCGGCTGCTTTAGCTTTTCGTTCAGTATCCAGAATTCCAAAGAAAGTCACTAGATGACCTCGCCGTTGGAGTTCCTGTCCCAAAGAAAGCATGGTATTCAGAGGGCCAGTTGAGGCAACAGAAATAATTCCAAAATGAGTCATGGGTAAATGCTCTTTTGAGGGTGATTTGTTGATTGTGACTAACCTTGTCTAACCCGAACTGTGAACTGTTTAACCACCCATTCTCGATAAGAATAGGCAGCATTTAATTTCCGGCCCTGGGGTTTGTCCTGGGCGATCGCCTCCGCTAAAAGAGAAAGCGGATCAGAACCACTATACCCCCGATATCCTGGAGGCGCAACAATCGGGGAATCCAGTGCAGGTAATGCTAATCCCCGCAGTTCCGCTTCCCCCAGGGTGGCAAAGACTTTAATAATATTTACTCCTTCTTTATATCCTTCCGGCAAACTGGGGCAAAAAGCAGCGACATCTCGATGTGCTATTCCGGGCGCAAACTCTTCATATCCTAGTTCATTTGGGTTCGGCCAACCTTGCTCGATCGCCCAGTCGCATTGCAACTCTAAAATCGCCACTTTCAATGGATGAGAATACAAATTAATAATTTCTAAAAAAATCCATTCCCCTTCCTGAATCGTCGGATTGATAGGGTCATCAAGGGGCTTAAATTTTTTCAATTGATTAGCTGCTCCATCGGTTTCCACTGCATAATCATACAGCTTACCCAACCACTTAACTTGCAGCTTGTCCAGTAAGGGAGAAGCGAAGTTATAAAGTTCTTGAATGGCTTTATATTTAGACAAATGGATTAACCGCTGGATTATTTTTTCGGAGGCGTCCGGTTCATCTATTTTGACGGCTGGATTGATATTTGGATAAGGAACTCCTGCTACGTCACAAATCTCATATTCTTCTTGATTGTTGATACAGAGCAAATAATCACTGTCGCCCTCATCCGAGGAAATGGCTTGATTAGATTGGGAGTCAGGGCATTCTATCCATCCTTGTCCATAGACGTGGAACGCGGGTTTAAGAGACTCCAGCACCTTGGTTTGTTTTTTGTAAATTTCCGGTATTAATTTATTAGAGGGCAATTGGCTTAAAGCCATCTCGTCCTCTGTTGCTTGTTCTTGATGAAATAAGCAGACTTGACGAACTAACGCCGTTGGGGGTGATAGCAAAATCACCGGATCACCGAGGCCAACTTCGCGCTGTCCTTCAATGGGTTCCAGCTTGCATACTGCCACGGTTGCATCATATTCCACTACCTCAGCGATTGCGAGTCGGGTATCGGTTTGGCTAAAATTTCGGCTGCCGATTGGATAAATGGCAAATGTTGCACCTTTGCGAACTCCAGTGGCAATGCCTGCATTAATGCTAACCTGCTGTTTGGCCGGGTTGATTTTTTGAACCGATAAGAACTGGGTGACTGCGGTGCGATCGCGTCCAAACACTGTCCGGTCAAATTCTCCCAATAACATCGGTGTCTGGTAGGGAAACTGACTTTGGATTTTTGCTCGGATGCAATCATAAATATCTTTATAGGTTAATCCCACATAATCCTGTCGCAAAGAATCTAGTAACCAGTAAGTGAGTGCGCCATGCCTTCGCTTTTCTTCACCGCAACGGAACCCATCCTCAAAGGCTTTTTCACTGGGAGAACAAGCGGCTAAAAAAACATAATTTTTTGCTTGAGGAAGGGTCCCTAAATGCAGGTTGGATTCCCCTCGGGTCACTTGCCGTAAAGAGCGCCAATTCTCCAGAAGTTCTTCCCTAGATGCTACCAAACTATCAGTTTTTTGAGCCATTTTATCAAGGGTGTCCGTTCCTCGAACTTTCGCTGTCTCGCGAGTTGCACCTCCGGAATGGCAACTGTCAAAAACAACGGTTACAATGAGACCTTTTTTCTCCATTTGTTTCAGCAGCCAAGCTAATTCTAAATCCCGGAGATAGCAATTAACAGGCTGACCCGACTCATCGAGTTGTCCGATATCTATGGGAACTAAAGATTCATCAACCCCCGTTTCCCCTTTGATTTCGGGATAAGCCGTGGTGGTGCGGCCCCCGTGACCCGAGTAGTGAATATAAATGCGATCGCCCGGTTGTCCTATCTCTGTTATCTCCTTAAACTTCAATACCATATTGGCATAAGTCGGAAGCTCTTCCGGCGGTTCCACGGGTTCTTTTAATACCGGATTTGGATTAGAAGCAGTCAATTTAAAAATGTGACTTTCTGGAACTTTTAAGTTAATCGTCAAAAAGGCTTCAACGGCATTAACATCATTAACCGCCCCTTGCAAATTATCGTAATAACTCCCATCGGATAACCGATGGGGTAAATAACAGTTAACTCCGATGAGTAACGCGTAGAGATTTGATTCAGTCATTGGTAGAATTAAACTAAAAAATAAGGTGTTTTAGGGTTATCTTTTCTTTAACCTATGTTTCTACCCCACTTAATCCTCCCCTTGCCAAGGGGAGGGCTAAGAGGGAATTGGGTTTTTGAAAAGCATTTTTAAATCAGCCCGCGCAGGCGGGCTTTGTTTGTATAACCCCACCCTTGAGGGTGCGGGCTATCAAATTACTTACGCAAAAATTCGCCGAGACTCTAGTAATTTTTGCCACCATTCATCAACAAAACCGCGTGCTCCTGCATCAGAATACTGAACTTTCAAAGGAATCTGATCAATCCCTGTTTGATTGGCCTTAACCATCAAATCTGTAAAAGCATCAAACTCATGTCGTTTAGTCAAGACAATGCAGCCAGCACTACCCGGAACATTGGCATCAAAATGGATACCAAAATGAGAGCGAGTATATCCATCACTCCGATGGAAAACTAAAGGAAGAATATCAAAAAAATATCCTTCTATTCCAATTAATTCAGAATAGTGAGCAACCGTTGAAACGGTGATGGGGCCATTAACAATCATTTCTTCAGAGGGAAGCGGACCAGCACTCCGTTGCCAGTGGTCATCTGCACTTTGATAGCCTGCTGCCCCACTGGTTGCCTCTGCCTCAAAAATCGAGGTTCCACTCTGATCCAGAACAGATAGACAGCCGGTAATCAACCAATTGATTTTATCTCGACGGAATGAGAAAATGAGGCTGGCTGGTAGGCTTTGCGGAGGTTTTTCATATTCAATTTCTAAGGGAATGCTATCAATTCCCTGTTCTTTCAGGGCAAGCAATAGGGCGCGGAAGCGTGTAAAAGACTCCGGATTAATAATGCCAATACCTCCGGCTGTTCCGGGAGTTCCCGCATCATTGTAAATTTGGAATCCCCCGCGTTTTATCTGTCCTTCCTCGCTGACTAAAACGTGAGGCAAAATGGGAAAACTCCAGCCATTACTATCATCATTTTCCAGCATCACATCTTCGGTACTAATGGCTAAACCCGTGCGATCGGGAATCGGTCCTAATGCTCGTTTCCACAAATGATTCGGACTTTGATACCCAGGACGTCCCGTGGTGGCTACCGCATCAAAGATTTGATTGCCATCGGCATCAAACAGGAATATATTTCCTAAGAGTAACCCGGACGAATATTTAAGCTGCATCTTGAAAACCGCTTTGGCAGCTTGTTCGTAAACAAAAGATTCACGAGGAATCGATAACTCTTCACCGGAATACTCTAATTTAAACGCTTCCCCTGCTTCTCCGGCGTTGGGTAAGCGCCAAATCGAAGAACCGGGATAACGCTTGAGAAATTTTTGCAAAATATCAGCAGTTGTGGGATTTTGGGTATCCGATTCTGAACCCCAAATCGGTAAAATTGGCTTTTTCAAATTGAACTGTTCGTGAGCCGTGAATGCTTCTTGAACAACTGTTTCATATTCTTGCGGTTTCGAGGTCCACTTTTCAAAATACATTTGCGGCATGGCAATATCGCAGAGGTCATCCAGCAATTTCCAAGGAATTTCGGGATGATACTGGGGATTGCCAAAACTGGTATAGCCTAATGTACCGGGTTTGACATAAGGACGCAAAGCTTGCAGCAGTTGCTTAACATTTTCATGGGTGTTGACATTTTTAACTTCTTCCTCAACATCCAAAATATAGCCATCCAACTGACAATTAATCGCTTCGCGAACCGCTGTAACTTGGGCTTCCACGTCCGGGGTTCCATAGTGATAGCCCCAGCCGTAAACTTCAATTCCCGCTTGATGAAATGTGCTGATAATATTGGGGCTACATTGGTCCGACCAAAACATCGAACCACTCTTACCATCAAATACTTTCAAATAGACCCGCTGGCAGTTGATAGCTTTGAGCTTTTCCAAATAGTCTACGGGCAGAGAAGAAAGTTCCCAGATCCATACACCGGCAAAATGTTGAGCCATGATTTTTAATTTCCTATGTGATTACAAAACAATGTAAAATTCCCAGATTAAGCAGCCACTTCAAAGACATCACGCACCGACTGGGTTTCCACTCCGGATTCAGTGTTTAGCTCGATTTCATAAGTACCGGGCGGGAGATTTTCCAGAGTGGCGGTGCAGTGAGAACCATTTTCTTTTAAAGGGACGGAAATAGGCTGTGTCTTAGAAGTTTTAGGGTGGATTTGAGCTACCAGTTTTCCCACAGAATCGCCCCCATTCCGGGTAGTGGCTCGAATTTCAACGGGTTCACCCGGTAAATAAAAATCGTCGATTTCTAGGCTTAAAGTGACAGGTTCTGAGTCAGATTGAATCTGTTCCGGGCCTCGGATAGCTGAGGAATCAAATTGCATTTGTATCAGACGCTGCTCAATTTGTTCCAGAACCGCTTTATTGGCTTGTAACGACCCATGATGTTCAGGAATAAAGGTATTGTAGTAACCCATATTCGCCATTTCCAGGGGAATTGCTGACACCCGAGGCACCGTATCATCCCCATTTCCTAAATAATCAGGAATCGTTGAGGGGACCGTATTACTAACTTCAAGTTTGCCATTCATGAGGGTGGCAGACTGATAGGTGACCTGACCCGTTCCCACAAAAGGAACGAGGACATATCCGTGAGTTTCCCAATCTTTATCCTGACGATTCACTTGGGCTGCGATGCGGATTTCTTCGTGGAATGCTCGGGCAGCAATCACCCGCCCTAAATCCAACTCCGGCAGAGCATCCACTTCCGCCAACCGACAATAACCGTTAGCAGTTTGAAGCATGGGATAAACAGGTAATAATTGATAAACTGAAGTAAAAGAGCGCAAAGCTTCAGTCAAGTCAACAAAGGCTTTTTTGTATCCCTCTAAAAGAGAGAGAATCGCACTCGCCGACCCTCGATAGGGGGTGCCAAATGTAAACAAAGCCTTGCAATCTCGCCATCCTTCCAAAACTTCCAAATAGTACCGACTGACTAAACCCCCCATACTATGGGCCAGGAGAATCACTTGGGCATCTTCATAGCCTGATTCTTGCCGCCACTTGTGCAGTTTTTCATCAATAAACCGCTTCAACTTCCGCGCAGAAACCCGGTTATCGCGCCGCCAATCGTAAGGGAATTCATAATAGTTAACTAAATCGGGATTCTCGGGAGACTGGGGATAAATTCGGAATTGGCCACTGAGCAGCAGTTCTCGTAACTTCGTGTATCCGTCAATCACTTTTGCCAATCCCGGAACCAGATAGAAATCCTGCATCACCTGGGTGGCAATTATCCCATCCTCCAAGTCATCCTGTTCTGGGTCATCCTGTTCCAGGACCAGAGATTCCGGTGATTTGACCGCATTCCAGAACGATTTTCCAGAAATAGCCCAGACATCCCGCCCGTTTTTTTGCAACACGCTACCCGTAATTCCCGGTAGCAGCACAATCATATCTTTGAAAGCGATCGGTGACATAGATGTAAGACCTCGCGGATTGGTTGAAAGTTGTCGATTATTGGTTGGTAGCAATCCCATCACACATTTTGCGATCGCTTTCACTCATATGGGGACTGGTTTTTAAATAGTGATAGACCTGATTGCACCCCCGTTTTAGGAGTTCTTCAAAATTCATATTCCACAACATAATTGTTTTGCCAGTAGTAAATGCTAAGGTTTTGCCATCGGGAGTGAAGGCAATACTTCTAACTGATCTCTGATTTCCAATCGAGGTTTCAATTTCTTCCCCAGTATCCATATTCCAGAGTTTTATAGTGTTATCATCACTCCCCGAAGCCAAGGTTTTATTATCGGGACTGAAGGCGATGCTATTAACCTGAGATTGATATCCACTCAATGTTTTAATTTCTTTCCCAGTATCCATATTCCAGAGTTTTATAGTGTTATCACCACTCCCTGAAGCGAGGGTTTTGCCATTGAGACTGAAGGCGATGCTATTAACCTGAGATTGATGTCCATTCAAGGTTTTAATTTCTTCTCCTGTCTCCACATTCCAGAGTTTTATAGTGCTATCATCACTCCCCGAAGCGAGGATTTTGCCATTGGGACTGAAGGCGATGCTATTAACCCAAAATTGATGTCCACGCAAGGTCTGAATTTCTTCTCCAGTCTCCGCATTCCAGAGTTTGATAGTGCTATCATGACTCCCCGAAGCGAGGATTTTGCCATTGGGACTGAAGGCGATGCTCCTAACATCAGATTGATGTCCTTCTAAGCGCTTATATTCTTTCTTTGCATAGACGGCACTTATCAAAGTACCCTTTATAAAAAGCGGTGGTTTCCATAAAGAATTGTAAAAGGGAGTGGCATGGCGTAAAATATCTAAGAGCGCGGCAAAATTTTGCCCGTGATTCAACAAGAATTGTGAATTACGCCTTGAAATTTCTATTTTAGAAGTTTCGGCTAATCGCCATTGCCAGCCTGCAAACCCAGCTAAAATTAGGGCCACGGTAGAAATTCCGCTGAGTACCATCACGGTTATGCGCCGTTGTTGTTCATGCCGATCGCGCCGTCCCTTACTCCTCTCAATAAATTCATTTTCCTCTTTACTAAACCCACCCAAAACTTGATTAAAGTTCGTGTTTGTGGTGAGGTCTATCACTTGCTGCAACTTTGCTCCACTCCATAATTCATCGTCAGATTTTTCGCTTTTCCATAGATTCATATCGTGGTTGAGGCGGTTGCGAATGGCTATAGCTTCTCGATTGTCCCTAATCCATTCATTCAACTGAGGCCATGAAGTCAGCAAAATTTCATGGGTAATATCTATTGTTGATTCTTTGGTTTGCTCACAACCATCACTCACTAATAAATTTTCATCAATCAGCTTGAGTAGGACCTGCTGCTCTAGTTCACTGGTAAATATGGATTTAGATGCTCGTCTCCGTACGGGTTTCCATTCGCCGCCGGATGCTGCATCTTCTCCAATGTCTACTAATTTTAGAAAGATTCTTTGGGTGGCTAGTTGTTCCTCCGATGATAGAGCTTGATAGAGGGTATTGACGTGCTGTTGCAAGGCTCCTTGAACTCCTCCTAACTCGCGATAGGTATCGAGATTGAGGGTGCGCTTTTGACTTAAATTATGATCTTTAAGTTCGGTTTCCCAGAGTAAGTTGAGGGTGTATTGCAATAAGGGTAGGTAACCGGCTTGTCCCTGAATATCTTTTAGGATTTCCTGGACTAACTCTGGGTCAATGATGACTCCATGATGGGCGGCGGGTTGTTCAATAGCTACCCGCAATTCATGAGGCTGCATTTCCGCAATCATGGGGCGATGTTTATCGGTGATTGCCACCAATTGAGGGTGTGGACTTAACTTATCTAAAAAATCCGCCCGCATGGTAGCGATGATTTTAATGGCGTTTAGCTGGGTTTGATTGAAGTGGACTAAACTTTTGATAAACAAATCACGCTTATCCGCCTGAGTCGTGGTAAAGATTTCCTCAAATTGGTCGATCGCAATTAACCAATACTCATCAGGCTGTTTGAGTTGGGTAATCACCCGATGCAGAGTATCGGCTTTCGCTTCTCGGGCAATTTGGGCGTCCGCTTGTTTGTATTTACTCAGTAAGCTGGCATAGAACGAATCAAAAGGGTCTCGGTCTGGAGTAAATATGATTTTAACAAACTGTGACCCGCATTCCTTGCTTAACCAAGGCATCAAACCTGCTCTAACTACAGAGGATTTCCCACTCCCACTTGCTCCAATGAGTAAAATTAAAGTGCTTTGTTCGAGTTCATTAACTAAGCCCGTTAGAAATTGGTCTCGGCCAAAAAATAGGTCTTTATCTTCAACGTCAAATTTCTTTAAACCTTTGTAGGGTGACGCTTTGATGAACTCCCGATTTTTGATTCCTTCACTGGAGGCTTGGATAATTTCCGTATGGTTGAAGGTGAGGATATGCCCATTAACTAAATAATCTCCTTGGATATAATCTCTGGCGACTGCCTCCGTATAGTTCCCCTCCGTTAGCTCAATATAATTCCCGTTTTTTATATCAACTTCTCGGTTATCAGTATGATTATTTTCCATGATAAATGCCCCTTTTTCAAAAAATTTTATTTTAAACTATCAATAAACTGATGCAGTAGAACACCGTTCCTAAAGCCGATTCTTATCCCCTATCCGGTTTTTACAGGTTGTTTTAGTGGTATTTAATTTCGATTCCCTGTCTTAAACAGCAGGAGTTGACATGACGGACTTAAATGTTCTGGGTTTTCTGCCAATCTTCTAAAGCACCGATGACAAAATTTGCAGCCGGATGCTTAAGACGTTGCTGAAACTCCTGAATGCCACTCTGGCCGATCGCACTCCTAATTTGCTCTGACAATTTGGGGTTATTTTCTATCTGCTTAACCGCTTCGGCTGCTATTTGCATTTTTCCTAGAGTTGTCTCGGTTGAATAAGATTGCCCAAGATGGTCTAGCAAATTTTGCAGTTCTGTCGCAGCATCGGCAAGATTGGATTGTGGGTTGCCTGGGCTGTAATTATTGTTATAAATATTATAATTTCCTGCTATTTTTCCCATATAATTTCCCTCTTTTATCTCTGTAAAATTACCCTTGCCAATTTTAATCCGGCGATTATCAGTAATTGTGGTTGTTTCCGCTTGGGTGATGGGTTGAACCGGAGGGGGCGCGGGTGCGCTTTTTGCTGATTCTTCAAGCTCTTTTATCCCTGAAAAAGCATAGGGGCGGGGTCTGGCTTTCAGTTTGGGGGTATCGGCTTCGTCCATTCCTTCTAAAGCGACGGAGGCACGACCGATTTCAAAACAGCGTTCATAAGGCTCCCCTGCCCCCAAAGCATCATAAAATCCAGTGGCAAATTTGATGGCGGCTTCATCGCCAATGGGTTGATTCATGCCTATTAGATAATCAATATATTGGTGAATCACTTCGGCTTGGATTTCGCTATAACAAGCATTCAGTAAAACACACTCGATTTTAGTTTGAAAGAGTTTAAACAGATAAGCTAAGGATTTGCTACTGACTAACTGGGTTTGTCCAGACTCGTTTTCTAAAACCAGTCCCTCGGTTCCCACTCCATGCCCCGAAAAGTGAACGATCGCCGGTTGATGATCTAATAAAGCCCGTCGCAAGTCATCGACTCGAACCGCCCCTTCACTGACGATTTGAAAGCAGTCGCGGTATTTGGACCGCTTCAAGGTGGCTTGAATTTCTCTAACTTCGCGATCAAGTCTCAGTCTGGTTGTCCCTGGTGGATTAACCGATAAAATCAGAATCGTTTTCATGGTTGAAGCCCCTGCTTAATTTCGCCTCACTTATAGGTTGTTGGAATTTGGGCAACGGGAAAAGTCACCAAAAAGGGGATAAAAAAGTGGGTCCTGCGGTTTTCCTTACAACCACTGTACGCAGATCAACCCCAAGACAGGGCTAACCAATCGGTTAGTTTCTAACCTATCCGAAAGATCAGCCCTCACCTGACCCTGGGTGGGAAAAAACCTGTACTTTTGGCTAGGTGTCACGCACAATGATTGGTAGGCAAGACTTCGGAAAAGGCTGGGGCAAAAAATTAACCACAGATTTCAGGGACTTTCACAAAGATTGGGGCTGTAAAATCTGTGTAATTTGTAGTTAAGACCCACATTCCGCAGGTTTAATTGCTAAGTTTTTATTTTTAAAAACCTTTGTCCATAAAGGGTTTCAGCGATTTTATAGAAAATTTATGGGAACAATGGTCCTTAACCGGAGTTTTTGGGCTTATTGAGAATATTCTCAATAAAAACCGCATTTTTTAAATGCTTGCTCCAATGGAGAAAGTTATAGAAAACCTTCTACATAAAACAGTTGAGAATCATAGAGGGAAAGGTTTTTAGCGATTTTAAAAAAATAATCACTTCACCAAAAAAACTTGCGCAGACATTCCCGATAAGTATTTAGGCTTATGCGGAATGTGGACTAAATGCACTGCCACTAACTAATTTTGACCTCAACCCCAGGGTACTCTTCGCTGGGAACTGGCTCAAATTTTGATGGAATAGCCTCCTCCAGTTCATCCAACCGAACTAAGGTGAGGCCAAAGTCTCCTTTCCTGCGTACCCAGCATTGCCGCTTATTCCGGCCAAATCCGGGGGCGGTTCTGAAGCTATCTGCACCCAGTCCCCTATCTGCCAAGGCATCGTGTAAAAATAAGTTGTGTAAATTTTATCTGTAATCCTATCTGGATAATGCCTCCAAGTAAAAATTAGTCAGGTTATTTTTACATGACTCCTAACGGCGATCACATCGACACCAGGGAGCCAATTTCAGTCAGACCAGCAACGCTCTCCAGGTTTTTGATGGAGTTAGTCCAGTTTTGTTCGTTTGGCTAGAAGGGATAGAAGCCGAGCGCACAAATCTCTCAATTGCGACGTAGACATCAACCGCCGATCCGAGACACCATACCGGCCAACAATTAACTCCCGGATTGCTTCTAAGCCTGTCCCCTGTTGGATTAGTTGTCCGATAAGCTCAGTCGTTTCCCTTGTCACCACCGGGTCAGGGAGTGGGCGAACATCCTGCAAAGAATCCAGAAGAACCCGTGGAGTCGCATCAAATTTAGCCTTTTTATCAAAGGTTACATAAAGCCGATCCAGCGGGTCAACTGCCACAATCCCCTCCCTCTGCTCCGTGCCACCATAAGCAGTGTGATAGATGCCGCGAATGCGATCGCCGGTTACAAACCGAGGGGGTAGAGTACCCGCATCGGTTCGGTCACCGGCGGGGGAATTAGCGGTGGAGTTGATGTCATCCTCGGGTTGTTCACCTTCGGGGGAATCGCTGGATGAGTCGATGTCCTTCTTGGGTTGTTCACCGGCGAGGGAATTGATGGGGTTTTCTCCATCGGAGGCGATCGCTCTGCCCTCCTCGGTTTGTTCACCGGCGGGGGAATTGATGCCCTCCCGTTCTTTTCGGGGGGACTGATCTCTGCTTCCTGATCCACCCCCTACTGATCCACCCCACCTATAAATAGATCTATTTATAGGCGGGGTGGATCGGCCCCACACTTGACCAGGGGTTGGATCACTCTCGGGTAGAGTGGGTGCATCGAGGTTTTCTACATCGGAGGCGATCGCCTGCCCTGCATCGGGTTGCTCACCAGCGAAGGAATCCTGTGTGCCCTCGCTAGTTTGGTCACCAGCGGGAAAGTCGGTGTCCTCCCCTTTTTCTATGAGGGATTGATCCACCCCCACTGATCCACCCCCTGCATAAATAGATCTATTTATAGGAGGGGT